>NZ_JAUMSQ010000225.1:0-1315 GCF_030519285.1 Mycolicibacterium arseniciresistens | reverse complement strand
GAGCGCACCACCGTCGACTATCCCGACGAATCGCCGCCACCCGGCGGACCGCCCCCGGGGCGGCGCCGCCTCTGGTGGGTTCTGGCGGCCGTCGCCGCGGTGGTGGTGCTGGGCGCAGGTGTGCTCATCGCGGTCGACGCCCGCCGGTCCCCGACGTCGGACACGACGGTGGCGACGGTCAGCGCACCCCCGCTCCCGCCCGCCCTGCCCGCACCCTCGACCCCGCCGCCGCCACCGCCGTGTGAGCCGGCGCTGCCGGGATCCCAGACGCCCGCCGGCTGGAAACCGGTGAGCAGCAACGTCGGCCTCACCTATGACGTGCCGCCGGAGTGGACCGTCGAGGGCTGCGGCGTGCGCCTGGGCTGGGAGAAGGTGTGCAAGGGCGGCCTGTTCGACGCCTGCCCCGTCGAGATCCTGCGCGCCGCGGCGCAGTTGGAATCCAGCACGTGCCCGGACAACTGGCTGGCCGTGTCCGGACTCGACAGCCCGAAGAACCCCCGCGACCTCAACCGTGCCGTGCGCGACAAGGCCGCACTGGTGCGCGACATCTACACGTCCGCAGGCGGGCGGGTGCCGAAGGTGACGCTGACCGATCCACGCGGCCTGATCCTCGACGCCACGCCGGCGCTGCAGATCCTGGCCACCGTGACCGGGATAGACGCCGGTGGGTGCGGCGCCTCCTCGGCGGTGCACAGCGTCGTCGCCATCAACGTGCCCGGCCAGGACGGTGCGGTGGTGTTCGTGGTGTCCCTCTATCAGGGCATCCCCGGCGCACCGAGTCCGCGACTCATCGACGACCTCGTCGCGACTCTGCGGCACACCTGACGCCCGGGTGGCACGATTCGGGGCATGGAGAAGATCTCACTCACCGCGCTGGCCCGCGAGCATCTCGAGACCGCCCGCGCCACCGGCAGCGGTCGCAGCGCCCACACCGTGTACGGCGGTCACGAACACGCGCTGCGTCAGACCCTGATCGCGCTCACCGGCGGCAGCGACCTGCACGAGCACGAGAGCCCCGGCGAGGCGACGCTCCAGGTGGTCACCGGCCGGGTGCGGCTGAGCACCGAGGAGGCCGGCTGGGAGGGCTCGGCGGGTGACCACATCGTGATCCCCCGCACCCGCCACGGCCTGCACGCCATCGAGGATTCGGTGGTCCTGCTGACCGTCGTCAAACCGGTCGGGCCGCACGCCTGAGCGTGAGGCCTGCGGCGGCTACTGCCCGGCGATGATCTTCGGGGGCATCGGCGCAGGCGCCGGTGGCGCGGGTTGACCCGGCGCAGGCGCAGGCGGCGCGGGCTGACCCGGCGCGGGGGCC
>NZ_JAUMSQ010000224.1:0-15332 GCF_030519285.1 Mycolicibacterium arseniciresistens | reverse complement strand
CGGTGGGCGCGGGCGCCTCGGCCGGTGCCGGTCCCGCCGGCGGCGGCAGCGCGGTGCCGACCAGCGCCAGCACCGCACCGGGCACGTCCGGGTCGGTGAAGACCAGTGCGGCGTTGGCGAGCACGGTCTGCGCCCGCGAGGTCAGCAGGCCGGGGTCCCCCGGGCCTGAGCCCACGAACGTGATGCGGCCGGGCTTCGTCTTACGGCCTCGTACGCCCACTTGCCGAGTCATCTGTCGCTCACTCCGCTCTACAGCTTCAGTTGAGATCCGCCATGAGCTCGCGCGCGCCCAGTTCGAACAGCTCCGAGGCCACGGAGACGCCCAGGTCCCTGGCCCGACCCGGAGTTCCGATGCCGGACGCACGGATCACGTCGGATCCGTCCAGCGTCGCCACACAACCGCGCAGCGACAGCTCTTCGAAGATGTGGCCCTCCTCATCGATGGACTCGACCACTTCCGCGATCGCGCCCACCGGTGCGGAACAGCCCGCCTCCAGTTCGGCGAGCAGAGTCCGTTCGGCGGTGACCGCAGCACGCGTGTCGGCGTCGTCGAGCTCCGCCAACAGCGCCGCCAGCCCGGAATCCGCTGCGCGGCATTCCACCGCGAGCGCCCCCTGAGCCGGCGCCGGCAACATCTGCACCGGCTCGAGGGTCTCGGTGACATCGCCCAATCGTCCGATGCGAGCCAGTCCCGCCCGGGCGACGACGACGCCGTCGAGATCACCGCCTGTAACCCTGTTCAACCTGGTATCTAGGTTGCCTCTTAGGGGGCGGATTTCCAAACCGAGACCCAGTGCTCTAAGCTGCGCCGCCCGCCGCGGGCTCGACGTGCCGATCACCGAGCCGACGGGCAACTCCCCCAGCACCATCCCGTCACGGGCCACCAGGGCGTCCCTGGGGTCCTCGCGCCGCGGTGTCGCCGCGATGACGAACCGCTCGTCCTGCGCGGTCGGCAAATCCTTGTAGGAGTGCACGGCCATGTCGACGCGGCCGTCGGCGATCGCGTCGCGCAGCGCCGCGGTGAAGACGCCCACGCCGATCTCCGCGATCGGTGCGGACGACCGGTCGCCCTCGGTGGAGATGATGACCAGCTCGGCCCGGTGCCCGCGCTGCACCAGCGCGTCCCGGATGGAGCCGGCTTGGGTGGTCGCCAGGAGACTGCCGCGGGTGCCGATCCGGATGGGCCCGGGATCCTGTGAAGGCGTCAAGCGCTACTCGGACTTGTCGAAGTCGAGTGCTGTGGCGCTCATCGCGTCGCCCCCGGCCACCAGCGGCAGTTCGCCTGCCGCCACGGCGTCGACCGCCTGCGGGTCGAGCTCGAACAGCTCCCGCAGCGCCTCGGCGTAGCTGTCCCCGCCCGGCGCGCTGGCCAGCTGTTTGACCCGCACCGTCGGCGCGTGCAGCAGCTTGTCGACCACCCGCCGCACGGTCTTGGCCACCTCGTCGCGGTGCGCGGCCTCGAGGCCGGGCAGCCGGTTGTCCAGGCGCAGCAGTTCGGCCTCCACCACGTCGGCGGCACGCTGGCGCAGCGCCGTGACGGTGGGGGTGACCTCGGCCATCCGCTGGCCGGTCAGGTAGGCCGACACCTCGGCGGCGACGATCGCGCGGGCGGCGTCGGCGTCGGAGGCCGCGGCGCGCGCCGAGGGCTCGCGCTGGATGCGGTCCATGTCGATGACGTAGACGCCGGGCAGGCCGGCGATCGCCGGGTCGACGTCGCGGGGCATGCCCAGGTCGCAGATCACCAGGGGGCGCTGTTCCGGCCGGCCGGTCAGTCCGCGGTGGGCATCGGCCAGCGACACGACCGGACGCACAGCGCCGGTCGACGTGATCACCACGTCGGCGTCGGCCAGCACGGTGGCGATGTCGTCGAGGGCCACCGCGTCGGCCGCGAAGCCGTGTCTGGTCAGCACCTCCGCCAGCCGGCGGGCTCTCGGCAGCGATCGGTTGACCACGTGCACGTAGCCCACACCGGCGCGGATCAGGTGCTTCGCGGACAGGGCGCCCATCGATCCGGCGCCGACCACCACGGCGGTGCGGCCCGCGAGTGTCCCGAGCTTGTTCTGGGCCATTCCCAGCGCGACCGAGACGACCGACGCGCCTGCGGCGTCGATCCCGGTCTCGGAGTGCACCCGCTTACCGACGGCCAGCGCGCGCTGCGACAGTTCGTGCAGGGTGCGGCCGACGGTCTGGTTGGCCTCCGCCGCGGCGTACGCGCGCCGGACCTGGCCGAGCACCTGCTGCTCGCCGATCACAGCCGAGTCCAGGCCGCTGGCCACCGCGAACAGATGCTCGACGGCGGCTTCGGCGTACCGCACATAGGCGTACCTGGTCAGATCGTTGAGCGACATGCCGCAGTGCTCCGACAGCACCTGCCCGATCACCGAGAGGCCACCGTGGAACGCCTCGACCACGGCGTAGACCTCGACACGATTGCAGGTGGACAGCACCATCGCCTCTGTCACGAGCGGCGACTGGAGCACCTGGTCGACGATCTTCGCCTGATCCGATTCATCGGTGCTCAACTGTTCGAGCACCGACACCGGCGCGCTGCGGTGCGAAACCCCGAAGAGCAGCACACTCATGGCCTCATCACCACATAACCACGTTAATCGCCAGGTGGTCAGGTCACCAAATTCGTGACGGGTTCAACACCTCTGCAGGTCGTCGGTCAGCCGCTCCTCGTCGACCTCGCCGTAGCTGTGTTCGACGCCGTCGAGCAGCACCACAGGCAGCCGGTCGCCGAACTCGGCACGCAGGGCGGCGTCCCCGGCCGCAGCGGCGGCGTCGACGTCGACCACCGACAGCGCGAATCCCAGCTCGCCGGCCAGCGCATCGAGCCGTCCCGCCGCCTGCGCGCACAGCGGACAGCCCTCCCGGGTCAGCAACGTCACTGCCCGCCGGTGCATATCCCCTAGTCGGCCCCCTGGCCTTCGGCCGGGAGGTACCCCCGTCGCTCCTTCTGCCCGCCGGTGCACCCCGCAAGTATGCGGCGCGGGTGACCTAGGGTGAATCCGTGTCCGATTCCGCGGAGGCCGCACGCCAGCAGATCGCCGGTGACGCCAGCGCGGAGGCCGCCGTCACCCACCTGGAGGCCGAAGCCCCGTCGACAGCGCCCGCCCCGCCGCCGGACCTGACCGCGGCGGCGTTCTTCGACGTCGACAACACCCTCGTGCACGGGTCGTCGCTGGTGCACTTCGCGCGTGGGCTGGCCGCCCGCAAGTACTTCACCTACGGCGATGTCCTGGGTTTCGTCTACGCCCAGGCGAAGTTCCAGCTCACCGGCCGGGAGAACAGCGAGGACGTGGCCGCAGGCCGGACCAAGGCGCTGTCGTTCATCGAGGGCCGCTCGACCGCCGAGCTGGCGGCCGTCGGCGAGGAGATCTACGACGAGATCATCGCCGACAAGATCTGGCCGGGCACCCGCGCGCTGACCCAGATGCACCTCGACGCGGGCCAGCAGGTGTGGCTGGTGACCGCGACGCCGTACGAGCTGGCCGCCACCATCGCCAGGAAGCTCGGCCTGACCGGCGCGCTGGGCACCGTCGCCGAATCGGTCGACGGGGTGTTCACCGGCCGGCTGGTCGGCGACATCCTGCACGGCAGCGGCAAGGCGCACGCGGTGCGGTCGCTGGCCATCCGCGAGGGCCTGAACCTGCGGCGGTGCACCGCCTACTCCGACAGCTTCAACGACGTGCCGATGCTGTCGCTGGTGGGAACCGCCGTCGCGATCAACCCGGACGCCGCGCTGCGCAGCGTCGCGCGGGAACGGGGCTGGGAGATCCGCGACTTCCGCACCGCGCGCAAGGCCGCCAAGGTGGGCGTGCCGTCGGCCGTCGCCCTCGGCGCGCTGGGCGGTGCGCTGGCCGCCGTCGTGTCCCGCCGCCAGGAGAGTCGCTGGCACCTGCGCTGATAGGCTCGCGCGCTGAACAGGCCACCGCAGGACGGTCTAGTGGGGAGCAAGCGCAGTCATGGCCATCGCTGAAGACATCATCGGCACGCATTACCGGTATCCCGACTACTTCGAGGTCAGCCGGGAGAAGATCCGTGAATTCGCGCGCGCGGTCAAGGACGAGCACCCCGCCCACCACAGCGAGGAGGCGGCCAAGGAGAGCGGCTGCGACGGCCTCATCGCGTCGCTGACCTTCCTGGCGGTGGCCGGCCGCAAGGTGCAGGCGGAGATCTTCAACCAGTTCGACGTGCCGATCAACATGGAGCGGGTGCTGCACCGCGACCAGAAGATCACCTACCACCGCCCCATCGTCGACGGCGACAAGTTGTTCTTCGACTCCTACCTCGACTCGGTGATCGAGGCGCACGGCACCGTCGTCACCGAGGTCCGCGGCGAGGTGAGCGACGAGCGCGGTGAACCGGTGCTCACCAGTGTGGTGACCGTGATCGGCGAGGCCGCCCATGAGGGCGAGGCCGACGAGGTGTCGGCGACCATCAAGGCACGACGCGACGAAGCCATTGCCAAAATGGTTGCTGGGCAAAGATCCGCCGGCGCATAGGCCCGGCCCGGCGACTCAGCCCAGGAACATGTTCCTGCGACCAGCCAGCAGCTGGTAGAGCGTCTGCTGGATGGTCTCGCGCACCTGGTCGGTCAATTCGAAGGTGACCATCGGATCGTCGGCGGCCGATTCGTCGTAACCCGCGGTCTCGATCGGTTCGCCGAATTCGATGTGCCACTTCGACGGCAGTGGCACCAAGCCGAGCGGTCCGGCGAGCGGGAACAGCGGCGTGATCGGGAAGTACGGCAGCCCGAGCAGCCGGGCGAGCAGCTTGACGTCGGCGATCATCGGATAGATCTCCTCGGACCCGACGATCGAGCAGGGCACGATGGGGGCCTTGGTCCGCAGCGCCGCCGACACGAACCCGCCCCGGCCGAAGCGCTGCAGCTTGTACCGGTCCTTGAAGTGTTTGCCGAGGCCCTTGTAGCCCTCGGGGAACACCGCGGTGAGCTCGCCGGCGGCCAGCAGCCGGTGCGCGTCGGACGTGCAGGCCATGGTGTGGCCGGCCTTGCGGGCGGCCTGACCCACCCCCGGCAGGTCGAACACCATGTCGGCGGCCAGCAGCCGCAGGTCCCGGTGCGCCGGGTGCTCGTCGTGCACGGCGACCGACGTCATCAGGCCGTCGAACGGCAGCACGCCGGCGTGGTTGGCCACCACGAGCGCCGCACCGGTCTCGGGCAGGTTCTCGATGCCGCTGACCTCGACCCGGAACCACGAGTTGAAGAGCCCTCGCAGCAAAGGCAGAAAGATTGCGTCGTTGAGGTGTTTGTCGAACCCGAACTCGTCCACGACGTAGTCGCCCGACATCCGCTTGCGGACGAACTCGGCGGCCGCGGCGATGCGCTTGGCGAGTTCGGTGGGGGTCTCCTCGACAGGGCCGGAGCCGACCGGACCGCCGCGCCGCTGGTCGATCTCACGGACCACCGCGGCGATCTGCTCGGCCGACGCCCGACCGCCGGGGTCCGCCATCAGCGACGGGTGTCGGCGGGCACTCTCAGTGCGTTGCGCGGCGCGCCGCGAGGCCGCCGCGCGGCCCGAACTTCCATGTAACGGAATGACTTTGGCTTTTGGCTCGCCCGACACGTCGGTACCTCTTCCCACCCGATTTCTTGAGTGTCTATCTTCCCCAGCGCTGTGCCGCAGACACGGCGCGACTCTCCATTGAGCGTACCCACCGCGGGTCGATGATCGGCGTCAAACCTCGACCGCGAACGTAATCGTCGAAAGCTTCCACAGTCGACCACTTCGGGTGGTAACCGAGATCCTTACGCATGCGCGCGGTGTCCATCACCCGGCCGTAGCTCAGGTAGTTGAGCTGCTCACGATCGAGCTCAGTGTACCGAGTCGCGCGCCGCAGCGAATCCACTGCCCAGAGGGCCGAACGGGGCACCGGCAGCGGGACCCGGCCGGCCCGCCGGAGCGCCTGGCTCATCATGATGATGCCGTCGGCGCCCACGTTGAACGTGCCCGCCCGGCCGGCCATGGTGGCCCGCTCGAGCACGCCGAGCGCATCCTGCTCGTGCAGCAGCTGCAACCTCGGGTCGTGACCGACGACCGTCGGCACCACCGGTGCGCTGATGTAGCGCGACAGCGCGGTGTCCATCGCGGGCCCGATCATGTTGGCCAGCCGCAGGATGGTCACGGCGATGTCCGACCTGCGGCGGGCCAGGCCGCGCGCATAGCCCTCGATGTCCATGCTGTCGCGGGCGAACCCCTCGCCGGGTGGCCGGCGGGCGCTGCTGTCCTCGGTGAACATCACCGGATCGCGCGAGGTCGACCCGTACACCTCCGACGTCGACTTCAGCACCACGCGGCGCACCGACGGCGCCTTCTGGCAGGCGGCGAACAGCTGGATCGCGCCCATCACGTTGAGTTCCTTGAGCGTCGCCCGGCCGCCCGAGCGGGGCGCGTAGGACGCCGCCGCGGCGTGCACCACGGTGTCCACGTCGCCGTTGCGGATCACCTTCGCGATGAACGGGTTCCGGATGTCGGCGCGCACGAACTCGGCGCGGCCCATCCGGCGCAGCAGGTCCTTGCTCGGCGCGATCGCGTCCACCGCGATGACGTGGTTGATCAACGGATTCTGCGCGAGCCGGGCGGTCAGATAACCGCCGAGGAACCGGCAGGCCCCGGTGACCAGCACGACCTTCGGGTAGTGCACCGCATCGCCCGAGGCGGAGTCGCCAGAACTCTCCATCCGGCCAGCCTATAGGCGGAAGCTCGAAGCTACTTGCCGAGTTTTCTGCGCTGCACCCGAGTGCGACGAAGCAGCTTGCGGTGCTTCTTCTTCGACATACGCTTACGCCGCTTCTTGATGACTGAACCCATGTACTCCGCTACCTAAAGTCTCCCCGAGCCGCGTTGACTCGACCGGCATACTTTACCCGGGCGGCCCCCGCGAAGGGAAAACGCCCGTCCCTGCGCCGGCTTCAGCGCGAAGAGCCGATCAGCCTGCGTCGAAGTACGAGCTCTCCAGCATGTCGTGAACGGCCTTGGCATGCACCCGGAACGAGCGGCCAACGCGCACTGCGGGCAGCTCTCCGTTGTGCACCAACCGGTACACCGTCATCTTGCTCACCCTCATCAGGCTCGCCACTTCGGCGACGGTGAGGAATTGGGCTCGTGGCGGTTGACCGTCGGAACCTCCGCCGTCCCGCTTCCCGCCAGCCGAATCCCGTGCCGATGGCCCGTTCATAGACGTCATCGCAACCCAATCCATCAGGCCGGGCAGTTCCAGCGGCTTCCCCACCGCTGGCACCGACCCGTGCATACACGAGGAGAATAGCGTGGCGGGTGGGGTTACTGCGACGGGTGTGGGCTAATCAATTTCAAATCGCCGAACTACGAAGATGTAATTCCTAGCTGCTCAGAGCGTGTTTTCGCGGCCTCGACCGCGTTCGCCACCGCCGCCCGCAAACCGCCGCGTTCGAGTTCCCGCAGCCCAGCGGCGGTAGTGCCCGCAGGCGAGGTAACCGTGGCACGCAGCTGCGCGGCGGTGGTGTCCATCGTGGTGCCCATCGCCGCCTCACCGGACGGCTGCGCCTCGTCGAGCCGCTCGAGCAGCATCGCGGCCGATCCGGCCATCGTCTGCACCACCAGATCGGTGGCCACCGAGCGGCTGAGGCCGGCGGCGACCCCTGCATCGATGAGGGCCTCGACCATCAGGAAGAAGTACGCCGGCCCCGAGCCCGACACCGCGGTCACCGCGTCGAGCTGGCTCTCCGGGACGGTCAGCACGCCGCCCACGGCGTCGAAGATCGCCGACACCTCCTTCAGGTGCGCCGGGGTGGCGAAGCGGCCCGGCGCCAGCGCACTGACGCCACCGCCCACGACGACGGGGGCGTTGGGCATCGCGCGGATCACCGGCGCGCCCGCGGGCAGCCGGTTCTCGTAAAAGCCAGTGGTGACACCGGCCGCGACGGTGACGAAGACCTGCTCGGCGGTGTCGGTCTCGGCGTGTGCGGCGGCCTGGGCGATGTCGTCGATGACGTTCTCCACGTCGGCGGGCTTCACCGCGACGATCACGAAGTTCGCGTTCTCCGCGGCGTCGGCGACCGAGGTGACGAACACCGAGTACTTGTCGGCGAGGAACTTCGCCCGGTCCGGATACTTCTCGGCGACCACCAGGTCCTTGACCTGACGGCCGGCCCGCAGCAGTCCGGACAGCAGCGCCTCGCCCATGCTGCCGCCACCGATGATCGCGATCCTCGACATGGGCCACAGCATTCCATGCCGCAGCGCGGACCCGTCGATCGACGCCTACGGCGTCAGGCGGGCGGCGGCACCATGGCCAGCTGGCGGGTCTGGACGATGATGCGGCCCTCCACGTCGACGACGATGTGGTCCTCGTCGAACCAGTCCTGGCCGACCTGCACGGCCGTGCACATGACCCGCAGCCAGCCGTCGGCCGGCAGGCCACGCAGGTAGGCCGTCAGCTGCACCGTGGGCGCCCAGCCGCTGCGGTCGACGGCGAATGTCACCGGCGCCGAGACGTCGCCGCACAGCAGCGCGAAGAGCACGTCGGGCGCGCTGTCCTTCGGCCGCACCCAGTACTCGAACACCGGCGGCCCGCCGTCCGACCGCGGCCCGAGCGTGTGCAGGGCGGGCCGGATGTCGCAGCCGTGCGCGAGGTGCACGATGTCGGCCATCGGATGGCCGGGGCCGATCGGCTCCAGCCCGGGCGGCGGCTCCGGCGTCATCAGCGGCACCACCGGGTTGAAGCTCAGCAGTGGCGGAACGTGATGCTCGGCGTCGGCCAGTGTGACCGCGACGGTGACCGCGGTGCGGTCGCCCTGGGTGAGCTCGACGTCGACGAGGCTGACCCGGCGGCCGCGCTTGCGGATCGAGGTGCGCACCCGCATCGGCCCGGGATCGGGCGCCCACAGGTAATTGGCGGCGACGGCGATCGGCTGGAAGCCGCCCTCGACATCGGACCCGCAGGCGGTTCGCGCCGCCTTGGCGCACAACGCGAGCATTGCGCCGCCGTGCACCTTGGGCCCGATCGTCCAGTGCTCGTTCAGCTCACCGTCGTACACGCCGGTGCGGTCGTCCTGCTCGACCGTGGTCAGCGTCATGGCATCGGTGAACGAGGTCGATCCGGGCACGGTGGAATCCTCCGGGTGTCGGCGCGTGGTCAGCGCAGCAGATGGGTGCGGGCGAACTGCAGCGACTCGCGCAGCAGCGCCTCGCGTTCGGTCGCGTTTCGCGCCCCGGACGTGGTGACCTCCAGGATCACGTGTCCGCTGAAGTCGCCGTTGGCCAGCGTCTCGCACACCTCGACCGTGGGCTGCGTGCCACGGCCGGGCACGAGGTGTTCGTCGACCGATGCGCCGCTGCCGTCGCACAGGTGCAGGTGCACCAGGCCGTCGCCCATCCGCTGCGCCATGTCGACGGCGTCGGTGCCCGCGGTCGCGGTGTGGCTGAGGTCGAGCGTGTAGTGGGCGTGGTTGCCGTCCAGCGGGTCGTAGGAGGGCGCGAACGCCGAGATGCCGGGGCCCGGCCTGCCGCCGCGCTTGCGCATCCGCTCGATCGACGTGGGGCCCGCGCCGAAGAACCGGTCGGCGCGGAACGGGAACATGTTCTCCACCGCGACGAGGACGTCGCTGCCGGCCTCCAGGTCGGCGACCTGCTGGGTGAAGCCCTGCGCGTAGCGGCGCTGCCAGCGGAACGGCGGGTGCACGACGACGGTCTGCGCGCCCAGCTGTTCGGCGGCACGGACGCTGCGTTCGAGCTTGGCCACCGGGTCGGCGCCCCACACCCGCTGGGAGATGAGCAGGCACGGCGTGTGCACCGACAGCACCGGGACGCCGTACCGCTCGGACAGCTCGCCGACGGCGTCGATGTCCTGGCTGACCGCCTCGGCCCAGACCATCAGCTCGACACCGTCGTAGCCGAGGCGCGCCGCGTACTCGAACGCCGCCTCGGTCCTCAGTGGGTAGACCGAGGCCGTCGACAGACCGACCTTGATGGCGGGACGCACTGGCCGGCTAGCCGGACTGCAGCAGCGCCAGGGGCCCCAGCGTGACCAACGCCCCGACCGCGACGGCGATCAGCGTGCTGCCGATGTCCTCGGTCTTGCGCACCACCCGCACCCCGACGACGAGGCCGAGGATCACCAGCACGGACAGCACCAGCGCGACGATGTTGTTCCATTTCCAGAGCTGGTCGAAGGCGACGAAGAGGCCGGCGCCGAAGACCACCGCGAGGATGCACTGCCCGACGATCCAGGCACCGCGGATGAACGCCGCCATCGGGGTGTCCGGCGTCTCGCGCACCGGGCCGTGCAGGTCCAGGTCGAGGTCGAGGTCGTCGACGTCAGGTGCGCCGCGCCCGCGGGCCAGGTCGTCGGCGACGGTCTGACCGCCGAACAGCGGGTTCTGGGAACCGCGCATGTAGGACGGCTCGTCGTCGTCGGTGTCCGCGGTGCCGGAGTAACCGGCGTAGTCGGCCTCCGCCGGATCCGCCAGGTCGAGCGGGGCGTCGAGGGCGTCGTCGCTGTAAGCCTCGCCATAGGTGGCGTCCAGGTCGAGCACCGCGGGGTCCGGGCTCATGTCCTCGGCGCCCGCGGCAGCCGTGGACGGCTGGCGGCGCAATGCGTGCGCGTAGTGCGGCTTGCGCGGCGGCTGGAAGTCCACCGGATCGGGGTCGGCGTCCCGGCTGCCCAGATGAGCCGTGTAGTCGGCCTCGGGATCGTCGTCCTCATCGACCGGCGTCTCCGGTTCGGCCTCCGGTTCCGGAGCCCGTTCCACGGTGCCGTTGGTGGGGAGCCTGCCGGTGACGTCGTTGCCGCCGTCGGTGTCGACGGGCGGGTCCTCATGGCGGTCGTCGTCGCGGGCGTCGTCGTGGGAGACGTCGCGGACGTCGTCGTGGGAGACGTCGCGGTCGGAGATGATCGGGATCTCACCGGTCAGCTCGGCGACGGTCACCGAGTCGGTGTTGCCGCGCCGACGCCTGCGCCGGCCGCCGACGGGCGGGGCGCCGATCGTTCCGTTCTTCGCCAGCAACTCGGCAACCGAAATGGGCCGGGTGCCGCCGGCGTTGTCTTCTGGTCCTGTCATCGTGTGCTGCCTTTGGGCCTGAGAACCTCTCGTCGCGCATCTCGCACGGACGTTTCCACCAGGGCGGTGCCGTCGGCCTCACTGTCGAGTTTCCGCAGAATCAGGCCTTCCCGCAATGCCCATGGACAGATGTCCACGGAGTCGATCGAAAGTGCGCGCATGCTCGCTTCGGCTACCAGAGCTCCGGCCACGATCTGTGGCGCCCGGTCGGCACTCACCCCTTCCAGTTCGGCACGGTCGGCCGTCGTCATCCTAGAGATGAAAGCTATGAGCTGCCGCAACCCGGTGGCCGTGAGTGTCCGTTTCACCCGCGGCCCGGCTCCCGACGGCGCCGCGCCGGTGAGCCGCGCCAGCGACCGGAACGTCTTCGAGGTGGCGACGGCGAGGTCCGGGCTGCCCGCCTTGAGCAGTTCGGCGCCGGACTCGGCCAGTTCGGTGGCCAGCCAGTCGCGCAGCATCGCCACCCTCCGCCGGCCCGGCGGGTCGTCCTGCAGCCATTCCCGCGTCAGCCGACCGGCGCCCAGCGGCAGCGACAGCGCCGCCTCGGGCTCCTCGTCGACCCCGTTGGAGAGCTCCAGCGAACCCCCGCCGATGTCGATGTTGATGATCCGCCCGGCGCTCCAGCCGTACCAGCGGCGAACGGCCAGGAAGGTCAGCCGCGACTCGTCGACACCGCTGAGCACCTGCAGGGAGACGCCCGTCTCGGCCAGCACCCGGGCCAGCAGGTCCTCGGAGTTGGTGGCGTCACGCACGGCCGAGGTCGCGAAGGCCATCAACTCCGCGCATCCCGAACTGGCGGCGATCTTGGCGAACTCGTCGATGGTGTCGACGAGCTTGTCGGCGCCCTTGCGGGTCAGTTTGCCGGACGAGTCAATGGCCTCGGCCAGCCGCAGTGACGCCTTCGTCGAGCTCATCGGCGTCGGGTGACCGCCACGGCGGGCATCGACCACCAACAGATGCACCGTGTTGCTGCCCACGTCGAGTACGCCCAGTCGCACTCCCCCAACCTAGTGGGTGCCGGGCGAACTTCCGGGAGGACTCCGGCAATGCCCGTGAAGTGCCTCCGGCCATCTGTGGCGGGAGTGCCCCGCGGCGGACCGGAAGGCGTTGCGACGCATGATCGATGTGATCTTCGCGCTCCGGCGACGCGCTCGCATTCCTCATGCCGGATGACCGGTGCCGGGAGTAGCGTGTCGTCGTGGACAGTTCACATCCCGGCGAGGTCGAGCTCGACTTCGCCCGCGAGTGGGTCGAGTTCTATCATCCCGACGACCCCGAACAGTTGATCGCGGCCGACATGACGTGGCTGTTGTCGCGGTGGACCTGTGTCTTCGGCACGCCCGCATGCCAGGGCACCGTCGAGGGCAGGCCGGATGACGGCTGCTGCTCGCACGGCGCCTTCCTGTCCGCCGACGACGACCGCGCCCGGCTCGACGACGCGGTCAAGCACCTCACCGACGACGACTGGCAGTTCCGCGAGAAGGGCCTGGGCAAGAAGGGCTACCTCGAGATGGACGAGTACGACGACAAACCCAACCTGCGGACCCGCAAGTACAAGGGCGCGTGCATCTTCCTCAACCGGCCCGGCTTCGAGGGCGGCATCGGCTGCGCACTGCACAGCAAGGCCCTCAAGATGGGTGTCGAGCCGCTCACGATGAAGCCGGATGTGTGCTGGCAGTTGCCGATTCGGCGTAGTCAGGATTGGGTGACCCGGCCCGACGGCACCGAGGTGCTCAAGACGACGATCACCGAGTACGACCGTCGCGGCTGGGGTGAGGGTGGCGCCGACCTGCACTGGTACTGCACGGGCGACCCGGCCGCGCACGTCGGATCGCGGCAGGTGTGGGAGTCCTACGGTCCCGAACTCACCGAACTGCTCGGTGAGAAGGCCTACGCCGAGCTCGCCGCGATGTGCAAGCGGCGCAGCGGTTTAGGGCTGATCGCCGTCCACCCCGCCACCCGCGCATCGGAGTCACACACCCATGGCTGACACGCTTTTCCTGTTCCGGTTGATCCCGCCACGGGCGGACTTCGCGCAGACGATGACGGCCGACGAGCAGCAGGCGATGGCCGGCCACCAGGACTACTGGCGCACGTTGCTGGCCGACGGCAGGGTGGTGGTCTACGGACCCGTCGCCGACCCCGAGGGCGTGTGGGGCATGGGTGTGCTGCGCGCCCGGGACCAGGCCGAGGTGCTCGAGATCGGCCATCGCGACCCGTCGGTGCTCGCCGGGGTCAACTCGTTCGAGGTGTTCGAGATCATGGGCGGCATCACCGGCTAGCTTCGCCGCGTCAAGCAGTTGTCGGTTCAGATCGGCCCGATTTCGCCATTGTGCTCGGGGCACAACTCAACGGCGGAGTACTGAGCGAACAGCGTGGCGTAGTAGTTCCTGTTGGGAGAGTCGTCCCCGTTGTACGAGATCAACACCTCTTGGATTGCCGCAGCCTCGCCGCCCGAATCGAAAGCCGCGCAGACCCTGCGACCGACGTCGAGAGCATCCTCGGCACATCCCGGGCATTCGATCGCGTAATGGTTCAGGGAGTCGATCGCCTTGAGGAAGCCGTCCTCACTGGCACCCGCCATCGGGGCACCGGCCAACCCGATCCCGGCGGCGGCCAGCATCGTCAACACGAGCTTCTTCATGCAGCCTCATCATGCCCGTCGCCGCACGTAGTCGTAACGAAGTCACGCGATCGAGTCGTCAAGCGGTTGTCCACAGTCGCGAGTTCATCCACAGCTTGCCGCCGGTAGTCGTTGTGGCCAACTCCTGCGTCGGTGGTGCGCCGTAAATTCGCTCATATGTTCGAAGCGTTGGAGATGCCGGACCGCGACGTCCGCGGTGGCGCGGCCGTGGCGGCGTGGGCGCGGGTGGAGAACGCGGCCGCGGCGCGGCGATTGGGCGCGATCGCTTCGGTGTTGCAAGCGCGTCTTGCTGCTTCGAACGCCGCCGAGAGGGAGCAGTGGTGCCTCGACAACTGGGCCGCGGTGAGCGCCGAGGTGGCGGCCGCCATGGGAGTGACGCTCGGTGCGGCGTCCCATCAGCTGATGGTGGCCAGGGCACTGGCCGACCGGCTGCCGCGGGTGGCCGAAGTCTTCGCCGCCGGCGAGGTGTCCTACCGGCTGATCAACACGATCGTCTTCCGCACCGCGCTGATCAAGCAAGAGGAGGCGTTGGCCAAGGTCGACGCCGAACTGGCGGCGCACATCAGCGGCTGGGGCTCGCTGTCGGCGGCCAAACTGGAGGGCGCGATCGACCACTGGGTCGACCGCTACGACCCCTATGCACTGCGCCGCATCGAGATTCACGCACGCAACCGGCACGCCGATGTCCACATTCCTGATGGCAGCGGCGTGGGGTCGCTGTGGGCGCGCATGTACGCTCATGATGCGGTGGCTCTGGACAAGCGGCTCGATGCGATGGCTCGTGCGGTGTGTGACGCCGACGGCCGCGATCTCGACCAGCGCCGCGCCGACGCGCTCGGCGCGTTCGCCGCGGGAGCTGACCGTCTGAGCTGCAATTGTGGTGAATCAGACTGCGCCGCAGCGGGAGTGACACCGAGCAACGCGGTGATCCATGTCGTGGCCGACGAGAGCAGCCTGGCCGATTCCGAGGAAGCTCGATTGAACGGCGCCAAGCCGGAGCGTCCGACCGACGGTAAGTCACTGCAGGAGCAGACGATCGCCGAAGCTTTCTGGCAGCCGGCGCCCAAAGGACCCACCGATGCCACTCCCGGCGTCCTGATCGGCGGCGGTCTGCTGCCGGCACCGGTGCTCGCGACGCTGGCGCCCCGGGCGTTGGTGCGTACGATCGTCCACCCTGGCGACAGTCCCCCGGAGCCTCGATACCGGCCATCGGCCAAGCTCGACGAGTTCGTCCGCTGTCGCGACATGACGTGCCGCTACCCGGGCTGCGACGTGCCGGCGTGGGACTGCGACATCGACCACACGATCAGCTATCCGGCCGGTCCGACGCAGGCCGCCAACCTGAAGTGTCTGTGCCGGAACCACCATCTCTTGAAGACCTACTGGAGTGGGTCCGACGGCGGGCGGGACCGGCAACTGCCCGACGGCACGGTGGTGTGGATGAGTCCCGACGGGCTGACGCACACCACCGAACCGGGCAGCCGGCTGCAGTTCCCTGCGCTTTGCCGGCCCACCGCTGCGGTGACCGTCCGCGGGGAGACGGTGGTCGCGACGGGTGTGATGATGCCGCGGCGGTCCCGAACCCGAGCCCAGGACCGGGCGGCCCGCATCGACGCCGACCGC
>NZ_JAUMSQ010000223.1:0-237 GCF_030519285.1 Mycolicibacterium arseniciresistens | reverse complement strand
TGCCGGCCCACCGCTGCGGTGACCGTCCGCGGGGAGACGGTGGTCGCGACGGGTGTGATGATGCCGCGGCGGTCCCGAACCCGAGCCCAGGACCGGGCGGCCCGCATCGACGCCGACCGCCGCCTCAACGAGGACTACGTCGCGGAGCGGAACAGACCGCCGCCCTTCTAGCTGTAGCGGCCGCTAGGAGGTGACGGCGAACAGCTGCCACGGCCCCGGCACGCCCTTCAGTTCGTG
>NZ_JAUMSQ010000222.1:0-15659 GCF_030519285.1 Mycolicibacterium arseniciresistens | reverse complement strand
GGCGCCCAGCCGTGGCAGGGTCCGCTGGCGGTGCTGGCCGCATTCGCCGTCGCCGCCGTGCTGGTGCGGCACTGCGTGCGGCGGTTCGGCGGCGTCACCGGCGACGTGCTCGGCGCGGTGGTCGAAGTCACCACCACGGTCGTCGCGGTCGGGCTGGCGGTCGGTTAGACGAGCCGCGTCATCCAGCCGTGGGTGTCGGCGAACTTGCCGCGCTGGATGCCGGTCAACGTGTCGCGCAGCGCCATCGTGACCTCGCCGGGTTCGCCGTCGGCGATGACGAACTCCCCGTCTCCGTGCTTGACGTGGCTGACCGGGGTGATCACCGCGGCGGTGCCGCACGCGAACACCTCGGTGATCTCGCCCGCGGCCGCCTTCTTCTGCCATTCGTCGACGTCGATCTTGCGTTCCTCGACCGCGAATCCGGCGTCGGTTGCCAACTGCAGCAACGAATCCCGGGTGATGCCCGGCAGCAGTGAGCCGCTCAGCTCGGGCGTCACCAGCCGGGCGGAGCCGCCGCTGCCGAACACGAAGAAGAGGTTCATGCCGCCCATCTCCTCGACGTAGCGGCGTTCGATCGCGTCCAGCCACACCACCTGGTCGCAGCCGTGGTCGGCGGCCTCGGCCTGCGCCAGCAGCGAGGCGGCGTAGTTGCCGCCGAACTTGGCCGCTCCGGTGCCACCGGGTGACGCCCGCACGTACTCGTGGGACAGCCACACGCTCACCGGCCTGATGCCGCGGGGGAAGTACGCACCGGCGGGAGATCCGATCACCATGTAGCGGTATTCGGTGGCGGGCCGCACCCCGAGACCCGGTTCGGTGGCGAAGACGAACGGCCGCAGGTACAGCGACTCCTCGCCACCCGCAGGGGGCACCCACGGCTCGTCGACGGCGATCAGCTGCCGCAGCGACTCTAGGAAGACCTCGTCGGGCAGCTCCGGGATGGCCAGCCGGCGCGCCGAGGACCGCAGCCGCGCCGCATTGGCGTCCGGACGGAACGACACCACGGAACCGTCGGCCCACCGGTAGGCCTTGAGGCCCTCGAAGATCTCCTGGGCGTAGTGCAGCACCACGGCCGACGGGTCGAGTTCGATGGGCCCGTAGGGCATCACCCGCGCGTTGTGCCAGCCCTGGCCGTCGACGTAGTCGATCGAGACCATGTGGTCGGTGTGGTACTTGCCGAACCCCGGGTTGGCCAGAATGCCGGCACGTACCTCGTCGCTCGCCGGATCGGCGTTGCGATCGACGATGAACTCGAGGGGGCCGTCAGTCATGGGCCGATTGTATAACCGGACGCTACCGGGTTTTTGCCGCTACGAACGGCGGCTTGACCACCTCGCACTCGACCGGGCGGCCCCGCACGTCGACCGCGACGCGCTGCCCGTCGGCGATGTCGTGCGCCGTGTCGATGAGCGCCAGCGCGATGCCGGCTTTCAGTGTCGGAGAATAGGTTCCGGACGTCGTGACGCCCACCGGGGTGTCGCCGTCGAGCACCGTGAGGTCCTGGCGCAGCACCCCGCGGCCGACTGCCCGCAGCCCGCGCAGCAAGCGTCGCGGCCCGGCTTCCTTCTCCGCCACCAGCGCGTCGCGTCCCCAGAACGCCTCTTTGCGCCACCCGACGGCCCAATTGCAGCGCGCCTGCAGGGGCGAGATGTCGAGCGACAGCTCGTGGCCGTGCAGCGGGTAGCCCATCTCGGTGCGCAGGGTGTCGCGGGCGCCGAGGCCGGCGAGCTGGCCGTCCGCCCCGGTCACCGCGTCGACCAGCGCGTCGAACACGGTCGCCGCGCCGTCCCACGGCGGCAGCAGCTCGTATCCCTGTTCGCCGGTGTAGCCGGTCCGGCACACCCGCACCGGGACGCCGCGGAACTCGGCGTCGGCGTATCCCATGTAATCCATGCCGGTAGGCAGCCCCAGCCCGTCGAGCACCTGCGCCGACTTCGGTCCCTGCACCGCGAGCACACCGAAGGACCGGTGTTCGTCGGTGATGGTGAGGCCGTCCGGGGCAGAAGCCTGCAGCGCCGCCACCACCGCGGCGGTGTTGGCGGCGTTGGGCACCAGGAAGATCTCGTCGTCGCTGACGTAGTACGCGATCAGATCGTCGATCACCCCGCCGGATTCGTTGCAGCACAACGTGTACTGCGCCTTACCCGGCCCGATCCGATTGAGGTCGTTGGTGAGTGCGGAGTTGACGTACGCGGCGGCGCCCGGGCCGCGCACCAGGGCCTTGCCCAGGTGGCTGACGTCGAACAGTCCGACGGCGGTGCGCGTCGCGGTGTGCTCGCCGACGGTGCCGGCGTAGGAGACCGGCATCAGCCAGCCGCCGAACTCCGCGAAGTTCGCGCCCAGCTGCCGGTGACGGTCTTCGAGTGGGCCATGCAGGGTGTCGCTCACCCTTCACACCTTAGGGTGGACGCTCGTGAGCCCCGCGAACACCGGATACCAGTCCCCCGTCGTGACCGTCGCCTCCTCGCTTCCCCGCCGGGGGGTGGGCGAGACGGTGCTGATCGTGCCCGTCGTCAGCGGCAGTGACGCACCGTCGGTGCTCGACGTGGGCTCGCATCTGGCTGCCGACGCCGTCGCCGGGATCGAGGCGGCGCTGCGTGCGGTCGGCGGGACCGGTGCCGAAGGTCAGACCCACCGCCTCGCCGTCCCGTCGCTGCCGGTGGCCAGCGTGCTGACGGTCGGACTCGGCAAGCCACGCGACGAGTGGCCGGCCGACACGGTCCGGCGGGCGGCGGGTGTCGCGGCCAGGTCGCTGGACAAGGTGGCGGTCGTCGCGACCACGTTGTCGGCGGTCGACCTGGACGCCGCCGTGGAGGGCCTGGTCCTCGGCGCCTACCGGTTCGCGGGCATCCGCAGCGAGAAGACCGCGCCGAAGGACGGCGGCCTGCGCGCGATCACCGTGCTGGCCACCGACACCAAGGCGGCGACCAAGGCCGCCGCCGAGCGAGCGGCGGCGATCGCCACCGCGGTGGCCACCGCACGCGACTTCGTCAACACCCCGCCCAGCCACCTGTTCCCCGACGAATTCGCCAAGCGGGCGAAGGCGCTGGGCGAGGCGGCCGGCCTGACCGTGGAGGTGCTCGACGACAAGGCGCTGACCAAGGCGGGCTACGGCGGCATCGTGGGCGTCGGCAAGGGTTCGTCGCGCCCGCCGCGGCTGGTGCGGTTGAGCCACAAGGGCAGCGGGCGGAATCGTAAGAAGGTTGCGCTTGTCGGCAAGGGCATCACGTTCGACACCGGCGGCATCTCGATCAAGCCGGCCGCCAACATGCACCACATGACCTCGGACATGGGCGGTGCGGCCGCGGTCATCGCGACCGTCGTGCTGGCCGCGCAGCAGAAGCTGCCGATCGACGTGATCGCGACGGTGCCGATGGCCGAGAACATGCCGTCGTCGACGGCGCAGCGGCCCGGTGACGTGCTGACCCAGTACGGCGGTATCACCGTCGAGGTGCTCAACACCGATGCCGAGGGCCGGCTGATCCTCGCCGACGCGATCGTGCGGGCCTGCGAGGACGACCCGGACTACCTGATCGAGACGTCGACGCTGACCGGTGCGCAGACCGTGGCGCTCGGCGCGCGCACGCCGGGTGTGATGGGCAGCGACGAGTTCCGCGACCGGGTGGCGCGGCTGTCGCAGGGCGTCGGTGAGAACGGCTGGGCGATGCCGCTGCCCGAGGAGCTCAAGGACGATCTGAAGTCGGCGGTTGCCGACCTGGCCAACGTCAGCGGGTCGCGCTATGCGGGCATGCTCGTCGCCGGCACCTATCTGCGCGAGTTCGTGGCCGACGGCGTCGAGTGGGCGCACATCGACATCGCGGGCCCGGCGTACAACACCGGCGGGCCGTGGGGCTACACGGGCAAGGGCGGCACCGGCGTGCCGACGCGCACGCTGTTCGCGGTCCTGGAGGACATCGCGGCCAACGGCTAGAGCACCCGGCCGCGGGCGGTGCTGCGCAGCACCTGTGGCGCCACCCGCGACACCCCGTAGAGCAGATGGGCTTCCGGCGCGACGGGCCGCAGCGCCTTGTCCTTGCGCACGGCGGAGACGATCGCCTTGGCGACCTTGTCCGGACCGTAGCGCCGTAGCTGGAACGCCCGCTCGAGCTGGGCTCGGCGGCCCGCGACCTGCGTCGACTTGCCTTGCGGCGCAGCAAATCTCGTGGTGTGCACGATGTTGGTGTCGATGACGCCCGGGAAGATCGTGGTCAGCCCGACACCGGCGTCGGCGAGCTCGGCGCGCAGGCAGTCGGAGAACATGTACACCGCCGCCTTGCTGGTGCAGTAGGCGTTGAGCGACTGCAGCGGCGCGTAGGCCGCCATCGACGAGACGTTGACGATGTGACCGCCGGCGCCGCGCTCGACGAGCCGGGGCGCGAAAGCCCTGCAGCAGTTGACGACTCCGCCGAGATTGACGTCCAGCACACGGCCCCACTCCTCGGCGGGCGTGTCGAGGAAGCGGCCGGCCTGACCGATACCTGCGTTGTTGACCACGATGTCGGGCACGCCGTGGGCTGCGGTCACCTCGTCGGCGAAGCGTTCGACGGCCGCGGCGTCGGCGACGTCCAGCACGTAGGCGTGCGCCACCCCGCCGAGTGCGGCCACCTTCGCCGCGGTGTCCTCGGCGCCGGCGGCGTCGATGTCGCTGACGATGACCTCGGCGCCCTGCCGTGCGAACGCCAGGGCGGTCTCCCGTCCGATGCCGCTACCGGCGCCGGTGACGGAGACCAGTGTGTCGCCGAACGGTTCGCGATGCCTGCCGACGGCTGCGCGCAGCAGCTCGCGGTCGGCGGGCGCACCCTCGACGTGGTTCGCCAGCTGGCGCACGGCACGGGCCAGGAACTGCGGGTGCGACATCGGGGACCAGTGGCCGGCCTGCAGGTCACGGCGCCACAGCCGGGGCACCCATCGCGAGGTGTACCGGTAGGAGTGCGGGCGCACCCAGCGGTCGCGGGTGTTGACGATCAGCTGCACCGGCACGTCGACATGGTGATCGTGCCTGCCGCGTCGGACCGAGGGAAAGAAGTTGGCGCGGTACACCTTCAGCCCGTTCGCCGCGTCAGTGGTGAAGCTGTCGGCATGGTGCAGCCGGTCGCCGCCGACGTGCGGGGCGATGGCCAGCCTGCGGATCGCGGCGGCCAGGAACAGCCGCATCGCGATCGGCGTCAGCAGCGGCACGGAGAACACCGCCATGTATGTCAGCCGCAGCGCCTGGTCGACGGCGCCGGCGAACATCCCGGGCCGGTAGGGGCGGACGAGCGCGTCGCGGAAGTAGCGCAGCAGGTGGTCGAGCGCGGGCCCGGACACCGACGTGAAGGAGGCGACGCGGTCGCGCGCCTCCGGCCGCAGGAGGTACTCCCAGACGCTCGTCGATCCCCAGTCGTGCGCGAGCACGTGCACGGTCTCGCCGGGTGCCAGCGCGTCGACGACGGCCGCGAAGTCCTCGGCGAAGTGCGCCATGGTGTACGCCTTCGCCGACTTCGGGGCGGACGACTGCCCGGCGCCGCGGCTGTCGTAGCGGATGATCCGGAAGTCGCCGCCCAGCTGCTCCGCCACGCCGTCCCACAGCACGTGGGTGTCCGGCCAGCCGTGCACCAGTACGACGGTCGGACCGTCGGGATTGCCTTCTTCGAAGACGGCCAGGCGGACGTCGTCAGTGCTATCGACAAACCGCGTGTCGACGAACCGCGTGTCGACGAACCGCGCGACCGGGTCACGTTGTGCGCTCACCGGCCCCACCCTGCCACGGCGTCAGCGGTCGTCGAGCTCCTGGCGGGCCGCCCGCTTGCGTTCGATGCGCCGGCGCGCGTCGTAGTCGCGCATCCGTTGCGGGTAGCCGACCTTCTGGACGTCGTAGACCGGGATGTTCAGCCGCTCGCTCAGCCTGCGGGCGCCCGCGTCGCCGCCGGCACGGCGACGCGTCCACTCGCCGTCGGCGGCCACCAGCACCACGGTCACCTCGGTGACCGTGGTCTTCGGTTCGACGAACGCCTCGACGCCGGTGTGTTCGGCGACCCACTGCCGGAGGTACCTGAGGTCGGCGGCCGGGTCACGTCCGTCGCCGCGCGCCGAGCGGCGGCCGCGCAGTCTGCTGAAGAGTCCCACCCCGATCCTCCTTTCCTCCCCCGTTGTCCGCGCCCACACCGGGCTTTCGTTCCCTTTCGATAGTGCCAGAGCGGCGAGTACCCGAGTCTGCGCCGAACGAGAGGAGTGAACGTGGAAGGATGGGGAACGACATTCGCCTACCCCCTGCGACTGCTCGTGCGAAGGAGCCAACACCCATGGCCGTCACTGTTGAGATGCCCGCACTCGGTGAGAGCGTCACCGAGGGGACCGTCACCCGCTGGCTCAAACAAGAGGGTGACACCGTCGAACAGGACGAGCCGTTACTCGAGGTCTCCACCGACAAGGTGGACACGGAGATCCCGTCGCCTGCCGCGGGTGTGCTGAAGAAGATCGTCGCGCAGGAGGACGACACGGTCGAGGTCGGCGGTGAGCTCGCGGTGATCGGCGACGCCGAAGACGATGACGATGACGGTGACGACGAGGGCGGGTCATCGGATGCCGGCGACGAGGATTCCGCCGACTCTGCCGACTCCGGCGACGATGAGCCGGCCGAAGAGGAAGAGCCGGCCGAGGAGCCTGAGGCGCAACCCGAGGAGTCGGCCGAGGAATCCGAGGACGAGGATTCCGGCGACTCGGATGAGTCCGAAGAGTCAGAGGAGGACGAGCCGGAACCCGAGTCGAAGCCGGCCGCCAAGTCGTCGAAGTCGTCCGGATCGGCGACGCCCGTCGTCATGCCCGAACTCGGTGAGTCCGTCACCGAGGGCACCGTCACCCGGTGGCTCAAGAAGGTCGGCGACAGCGTCGAGGTGGACGAGCCGCTGCTCGAGGTCTCGACCGACAAGGTCGACACCGAGATCCCGTCGCCCGTGGCGGGCACGCTGGTGTCCATCACCGCCGAGGAGGACGACACCGTCGAGGTGGGTGGTGAGCTGGCAAAGATCGGCGACGCCGATGCCGAGGCGTCCGACGAGCCCGAACCGGAACCGGAACCCGAACCTGAGCCTGAGCCCGAAGAGAAGCCGGAGCCCAAGCAGGAGAAGAAGCCGGAACCCGAGCCTGAGCCGGAAGAGAAGCCCGAGCCCAAGCAGGAGAAGAAGCCGGAGAAGAAGCCGGAACCCGAGCAGGAGTCCAAGCCCGAGCCCAAGCAGGAGAAGAAGTCCGAGCCCGAGCAGGACGGCGAGGCGTCGTCGGACGGCGCACCCTACGTCACCCCGCTGGTGCGCAAGCTGGCCGCGGAGAACGACGTCGACCTGTCGTCGGTGAAGGGCACCGGGGTGGGCGGCCGCATCCGCAAGCAGGACGTGCTCGCCGCCGCGGAGGCCAAGAAGGCGCCGAAGTCCGGCACCGAGGAGGCCGCCGAGGCGCCGTCCAAGGCTCCGGCCGCGGCGATGGCAGGCGCCGACGCCAACGCCGCCGACGCGCCGCTGGCCCACCTGCGCGGCACCACGCAGAAGGCCACCCGGATCCGTCAGTTGACGGCCAAGAAGACGCGCGAATCCCTGCAGGCGACAGCGCAATTGACGCAGACCCACGAGGTCGACATGACCAGGATCGTGGCGCTGCGGGCGCGGGCGAAGAAGGACTTCGCCGAGCGTGAGGGCGTCAACCTCACGTACCTGCCGTTCATCGCCCGCGCGGTGATCGACGCGCTCAAGCAGCATCCGAACGTCAACGCCAGCTACAACGAGGACACCAAGGAGATCACCTACTACGACGCCGAGCACCTCGGCTTCGCGGTGGACACCGAGCAGGGCCTGCTGTCCCCGGTGGTCAAGAACGCCGGCGACCTGTCGCTGGCCGGGCTGGCCAGGGCCATCCACGACATCGCCGCGCGCGCTCGCTCCGGTGACCTCAAGCCCGGGGATCTGTCGGGCGGCACGTTCACGATCACCAATATCGGCAGCCAGGGCGCGTTGTTCGACACCCCGATCCTCGTGCCGCCGCAGGCGGCGATGCTGGGCACCGGGGCGATCGTCAAGCGGCCGCGGGTGATCGTCGACGAGTTCGGCAACGAGTCGATCGGTGTGCGCTCGGTGAGCTACCTCCCGCTGACCTACGACCACCGGTTGATCGACGGCGCGGACGCCGGCCGGTTCCTGACCACCATCAAGCGTCGCCTCGAGGACGGTGCGTTCGAGGCTGACCTCGGCCTCTAGAAGGGCAGCCAACCCCCAGTGTCGGACTCTGTCATCGCAATTGCGGGTTCCTCAGGTCTGATCGGCTCGGCGCTGGTCTCGGCGCTGCGGGCCGCCGACCACCGGGTGATCCGGATCGTGCGGCGTGCGCCGTCGAACGCCGACGAGCTGTTCTGGAATCCCGACGCGGGCGAATTCGACGCCGGTGCGCTGCGCGGCGTCGACGCCGTGGTGAACCTGTGCGGTGTCGGCGTCGGCGACAAGCGGTGGTCGGGCGCGTTCAAGCAGAGCCTGCGCGACAGCCGCATCGCCCCCACCGATGTGCTGGCGGGTGCTGTCATCGAGGCGGGAGTGCCGGTACTGGTCAACGCCAGCGCGGTCGGCTACTACGGCGACACCCGCGACCGCGTCGCCGACGAGTCCGCGCCCTCGGGTGAGGGGTTCCTGGCGCAGCTGTGCCGAGACTGGGAGGCGGCGACCGCGCCGGCGGCACAGGACGGTGCGCGCGTCGTGCTGGCACGCACCGGCCTGGTGCTGGCGCCCTCGGGCGGCCTGTTCGGCCGGTTGCGGCCGCTGTTCTCACTCGGGGTCGGCGCCCGCCTGGGCAACGGGCGCCAGTACATGGCGTGGATCAGCCTGGAGGACGAGGTGCGGGCGCTGCTGTTCGCGATCTTCGACGGTCAGCTGTCCGGCCCGGTGAACATGGCGGGGCCGGCGCCGGTCACCAATGCCGAGTTCACCGCGGCGATGGGCCGGGCGGTCAACCGGCCGACGCCGCTGATGGTGCCGGGATTCGCGTTGCGCACCGTGTTCGGCGAGTTCGCCGACGAGGGTCTTCTCGCCGGCCAACGGGTGATCCCGGCCGCCCTGGAGCGGGCAGGATTCGTGTTCCACCACAACACCGTCGGTGAGGCGCTGGCCTACGCGACGCGCAGCCGGGACGAGTAGTCGCCGCCGAGTACCTTGGTGCACATGGAGGCCTCCATCCGCTCGGGAGCCGCGTCGATCGACGTGCGCCGGCTCGGCACCGTCGACTACCTCGACGCGTGGCAGCTGCAGCGTGAGGCCGCCGAGGCGCGCATCGCCGGCGGGCCCGACACGCTGCTGCTGCTCGAGCATCCGCCGGTCTACACCGCGGGCAGGCGTACCGAACCGCACGAACGGCCGATGGACGGCACCCCGGTCGTCGACACCGACCGCGGCGGCAAGATCACCTGGCACGGTCCCGGGCAGTTGGTCGGGTATCCGATCGTCGGGCTGGCCGAGCCGTTGGACGTGGTGAACTTCGTCCGCCGCCTCGAGGAGGCGTTGATCGCCGTCTGCGCCGACCTCGGCCTGGCCACCACCCGCGTGCCGGGGCGGTCCGGGGTCTGGCTGCCGGCCGACGACGCCGGCATGCGGCCCGCCCGCAAGATCGGCGCGATCGGGATCCGGGTGGCACGCGCGACCACCCTGCACGGTTTCGCGCTGAACTGCGACTGCGATCTGACCGCCTACCGCAGCATCGTGCCGTGCGGGATCGCTGACGCCGGGGTGACGTCACTGACCGCCGAGCTGGGCCGACACGTCGGGGTCGACGACGTGATCGGGCCGGTGACCGCTGCGGTGTGCGACGCGCTGGACGGCAGGCTCGCGGTCGGTGCGGCGGGCGCACCGGGCGTAGCATCGATGCAGTGACGATCGCTCCCGACGGCCGCAAGCTCCTGCGTCTGGAAGTCCACAACGCCCAGACGCCGATCGAACGCAAACCCCCGTGGATCAAGACGCGCGCGAAGATGGGCCCGGAGTACAAGGAGCTCAAGAGCCTCGTCCGCCGCGAGGGCCTGCACACCGTCTGCGAAGAGGCCGGCTGCCCTAACATCTTCGAATGCTGGGAGGACCGCGAGGCCACCTTCCTGATCGGTGGCGAGCAGTGCACGCGGCGCTGCGACTTCTGCCAGATCGACACGGGTAAGCCCGCCGATCTCGACCGCGACGAACCCCGCCGCGTCGCCGAGAGCGTGCAGGCGATGGGTCTGCGGTACTCGACCGTCACCGGTGTGGCCCGCGACGACCTGCCCGACGGCGGCGCGTGGCTCTACGCCGAGACGGTCCGCCAGATCAAGCAGCTCAACCCCAACACCGGCGTCGAACTGCTGATCCCCGACTTCAACGGCGATCCCGAACAGCTCCGCGAGGTCTTCGAGTCGCGACCGGAAGTGTTGGCGCACAACGTCGAGACGGTGCCGCGCATCTTCAAGCGGATCCGTCCGGCGTTCCGCTACGACCGCAGCCTCGCCGTCCTGACGTCGGCCCGGGCGGCCGGCCTGGTCACCAAGAGCAACCTGATCCTCGGCATGGGCGAGACGCCCGAGGAGGTGCGCACCGCACTGGTCGACCTGCACGAGGCGGGCTGCGACATCGTGACGATCACCCAGTACCTGCGGCCGTCGCTGCGCCACCACCCGGTCGAGCGCTGGGTCAGGCCGGAGGAGTTCGTCGAGCATCAGCAGTTCGCCGAGGGTGTCGGCTTCGCCGGGGTGCTGGCCGGTCCGCTGGTGCGGTCGTCGTATCGCGCCGGTCGGCTCTACACACAGGCGAAGAGCCTGCGGACGGCCGAATGCCCACCCGTATCCTGATGTGATGGCGAAATCGCGCGACACAGCCGCTACCAAGGCCGCCAAGGCGGAGGCGAAGGCAGCCCGCAAGGCCGCGTCCAAGCAGCGCCGCAGCCAGCTGTGGCAGGCGTTCCAGATCCAGCGCAAAGAGGACAAGCGGCTGCTGCCGTACATGATCGGTGCATTCGTGCTGATCGTGGCGGCGTCGGTGACGGTCGGCGTGCTCGTCGGCGGGTTCACCACCTACACGCTGATCCCGCTCGGTATGCTGCTGGGCGCCCTGGTGGCGTTCATCATCTTCGGCCGTCGCGCGCAGAAGTCGGTGTACCGCAAGGCCGAGGGTCAGACGGGCGCGGCCGCGTGGGCGCTGGACAACCTGCGCGGCAAGTGGCGGGTGACGCCGGGCGTCGCGGCGACGGGCAACTTCGACGCCGTGCACCGGGTGATCGGCCGGCCGGGCGTGATCTTCGTCGCCGAGGGCTCGCCGGGCAGGCTCAAGCCGCTGCTCGCCCAGGAGAAGAAGCGCACCGCCCGCCTGATCGGCGACACCCCGATCTACGACATCATCGTCGGCAACGGCGAGGGTGAGGTGCCGCTGTCCAAGCTGGAACGCCACCTGACCAAGCTGCCCGCCAACATCACCGTCAAGCAGATGGACTCGCTGGAATCCAAGCTGGCTGCCCTCGGCACCAAGATCGGACCGGCGGCGATGCCGAAGGGCCCGTTGCCTGCACAGGCGAAGATGCGCGGCGTGCAGCGCACCGTCCGCAGGCGCTAGCTGTACTCGGCGCGCCGAACGTGAGCTTTTGTTCGAGTTCCGGCCGGAATTTCGAGCACAAGTTCACGCTCGGGAATGGAACCGACCGGGTGCTGCCGCCGTCGTAGGTGAGTGGAGTGGCCCTTCCTCGGCACCGAAGCCCTGGCGGCCGGCACGGTCAACAGGTACCTGTTGTCCACTCGACACGACGCGCTGTTTCGCAACGTGTACGTGCCGAGAGGACAGGCGGTCACGGCCGCCGACAAAGCGGTCGGCGCGTGGCTCTGGTCGGGCAGACGCGCCACTGTTGCGGGACTTTCGGCCGCGGCGCTGCACGGCGCCAAGTGGATCGACGCCACACTGCCCGCCGAGCTCAATCAATCCAGTCGGCACAAGACCACAGGCATCCGCCTACACAGTGACGCCTTGGCCGACGATGAGATCTGCCAGGCCCGCGGGGTTCCCGCGACCACGCCCGCCCGGACGGCGTTCGACCTCGGCCGCCGGCAGGGCTTGACGATGGCCGTTGTTCGCATCGATGCGCTGAGGCAGGCGACCCGGCTCGCCGCCGGCGACGTCGAAGCACTCGTCGAACGTCATCGTGGCGCTCGCGGCGTCGTGCAGTTGCGCGAGGCACTTGCTCTATCGGACGCCGGAGCCGAGTCCCCGCAGGAGACGCGTACGCGTCTGGTGCTCACTGCCGCCGGACTCCGGCCGACCCACACACAGATCGAGGTCTTCGACCACTACGAGTTCGTAGGACGCATCGACATGGGCTACCTCAGGTGGAAGGTCGGCGTCGAGTACGACGGGCCGCAACACTGGACGGACCCGTCCATCCGCAACCGCGACCTCGAGCGGCGGGCCCGATTATCGGCACTGGGCTGGCGCATCGTCCACGTCAACGCCGAGATGCTGCGGTACCGGCCGGCTGTCATCGTCGGCCGGACCGAGGCGGCCCTACGGGACGCGGGCGCCGCCGCGTGCCGAACGTGAGCTTGTGATCGCGATCCGACGAGAATCTCGAACACAAGCTCACACTCAGCGTCTGACCACCGCGGTCTTCGTCGCGAGGTCCTGCAGACCCCGCAGGTCACTGTCGGTGAACAGGGCCGGGATGATCAGCGTGATCAGCAGTCCGCGCACCGCGGCGCGGCCGGCACCGACGTGCAGGCGGCCGTCGACGGGCACCACCTGCAGGCCGAGGGCGTACTGGCCGGGTGTGAAACCGAACAGGCGCACGGACAACACACCGAGCACGAACCAGACCAGCAGCACGGCGGTGGACAGCATGGCGAGCGAGACCCAACCGAACGCCATGGCCAGCCCGGCCAGCCCGTAGGCGATCAGCCAGTCGACGATCAGTGCGGCAATGCGGCGGCCGAAGCGGGCGAGTGATCCGGGCCCGCGCTCCGGCATGCCCAGCCGGTGGCCGGGATAGTCATTCGGCCTCTCACCGGGGGCGCTGCCCTGCGAGCGGTCCGGACCGGACAGCCACGATCCGAGGCGGGAACCGGGGTCGCGGGCCATGATGTCAGCATAGGCTCGCCCCTGACACGCGCCGCGAGGCCGCCGGCCGTCGCGAGTGCGCGGTGTGATTGCGTAACTTCGGCGCAACATGCGGTTGATGACCGTGCAACATCGTGTCCCTAGCGTCAACGCGCGGGTTACCAGTGAAGGAGAGAACCTAGTGGCAGAAACTACGCCCGACGACATCTTCAAGACCATCAAGGACGAGGGTGTCGAGTACGTCGACATCCGGTTCTGCGATCTTCCCGGCGTCGTCCAGCACTTCTCGATCCCGGCGTCGGCATTCGACGAGAGCGTTTTCGAAGACGGGCTGGCGTTCGACGGTTCCTCGGTGCGTGGCTTCCAGTCCATTCACGAATCGGACATGATGCTGCTGCCCGATCCCGAGACCGCGCGTATCGACCCGTTCCGCGCCGCCAAGACGCTGAACATGAACTTCTTCGTGCACGATCCGTTCACCCGTGAGGCCTACTCGCGCGATCCGCGCAACGTGGCCCGCAAGGCGGAGAACTACCTGGCCAGCACCGGCATCGCCGACACCTGCTTCTTCGGCGCCGAGGCGGAGTTCTACATCTTCGACTCGGTCAGCTTCGATTCGCGGATCAACGGCACCTTCTACGAGGTCGACTCCGAGTCGGGCTGGTGGAACACCGGTGAGCCCCTCGAGGCGGACGGCAGCCCGAACCGCGGCTACAAGGTGCGGCCCAAGGGCGGCTACTTCCCCGTGGCGCCGTACGACCACTACGTCGACCTGCGCGACCAGATGGCCACCAACCTGCAGAACGCCGGGTTCGTGCTGGAGCGCGGTCACCACGAGGTGGGCACCGCCGGTCAGGCCGAGATCAACTACAAGTTCAACACGCTGCTGCACGCGGCCGATGACGTGCTGCTGTTCAAGTACATCATCAAGAACACCGCGTGGCAGGGCGGCAAGACCGTGACGTTCATGCCCAAGCCGCTGTTCGGTGACAACGGCTCCGGTATGCACGCCCACCAGTCGCTGTGGAAAGACGGCCAGCCGCTGTTCCACGACGAGTCCGGTTACGCCGGCCTGTCGGACCTGGCCCGCCACTACATCGGCGGCATCCTGCACCACGCGCCGTCGCTGCTGGCGTTCACCAACCCGACGGTGAACTCCTACAAGCGTCTGGTGCCGGGTTACGAGGCGCCGATCAACCTGGTGTACAGCCAGCGCAACCGCTCGGCGTGTGTGCGTATCCCGATCACCGGCAACAACCCGAAGGCCAAGCGCCTCGAGTTCCGCTGCCCGGACAGCTCGGGCAACCCGTACCTGGCGTTCGCGGCGATGCTGATGGCCGGCATCGACGGCATCAAGCGCAAGCTGGAGCCGCAGGCCCCGATCGACAAGGACCTCTACGAGCTGCCGCCAGACGAGGCCGCCAGCATCCCGCAGGCGCCGACGTCGCTGTCGGCGGTGATCGACCGGCTCGAGGAGGATCACGAATACCTCACCGAGGGTGGCGTGTTCACCGAGGACCTGATCGAGACCTGGATCTCCTACAAGCGGGAGAACGAGATCATGCCGGTGCAGATCCGTCCGCACCCGTACGAGTTCGCGCTGTACTACGACGTGTAGATCCTCGCGTCAGGAAGGGCCGGGTGGTTCCCCAGTGCGGGGGCCACCCGGCCCTTTCGCATTGACGGGGAAGGATGGGGGCATGCGAGTACTGGTGCAGCGCGTGTCGTCGGCGAGCGTCGAGGTCGACGGCGAGGTGGTCGGCGAGATCGCGCCGGCCGGGCAGGGGCTGCTGGCACTGGTCGGCGTGACGCACGACGACGACGAGGACAAGGCGCGTCGGATGGCCGAGAAGCTCTGGCAGCTGCGGATACTCGACGAGGAGCGGTCGGCATCGGACGTCGGTGCCCCGATCCTGGTGGTCAGTCAATTCACGCTGTACGCCAACACGGTCAAGGGCAGGCGGCCGAGCTGGAACCTGGCGGCCCCCAGGCCGGTCGCCGAACCGCTGGTCTTGGTGTTCGCCGCCGCGCTGCAGGCGCTCGGGGCCGAGGTGGCGACCGGAGTTTTCGGTGCGGACATGAAAGTGCAACTGGTGAACGACGGCCCGGTAACAGTCATGTTGGAGCTGTGAGAAAGCTGACCGCCTCGGCGTAGGGTTCTCCCATGACGACCAATCTCGATTCACGACTTGCGAGCTACTCCTCCCCTCTACTGAGCGTCTTCCGCATCGTCTTCGGTCTCATGTTCACGTTGCACGGCGCGATCAAGTTGTTCGGCTGGCCGCTGGGCACGGCGATACCGGTCGGCTCCTGGCCGGGGTGGTGGGCCGGGCTCATCGAGCTGGTGACCGGACTGCTGATCCTGGTCGGGTTCTTCACCCGCATCGCCGCGTTCATCGCTGCGGGTGAGATGGCGGTGGCCTACTTCTGGGCGCATTGGCCGCCGCTCGACGGCCCGGCGAAGAGCTTCTGGCCCTTCGATGCGCAGATCGGCGGCAACGGCGGCGAGCCGGCCCTGCTGTACTGCTTCGGCTTCCTGGCCATCGCCGGGCTGGGTGCCGGCGCCTGGTCGGTCGACGCGCGCAGGCGCGTCGG
>NZ_JAUMSQ010000221.1:0-10886 GCF_030519285.1 Mycolicibacterium arseniciresistens | reverse complement strand
GCCGCGGTCGGCGCGCTGGAACGGTGGCGCAGCGTGCTGGCCGCCGCGATCCGCGACGGGCAGCAGTCCGGTGAGTTCGCCCCGGACATCGACGCCGGTGCCGCGGCTGAGCTGATCGTCGACGCATGGGAGGGCGCGGCGCTGCGGGCGAAGAGCACCGGCGAGAGCACACCGATCGACAACGTGACCGCGCTGATCTTCGATCGCATCCTGTCGGTGCGTTAGGGCACGATCACCTGATGGTCGTCTCGCTCAGCGCAGCGCAGGCCCGTCGCATCGCCGTGTCGGCACAGGGCTTCGGCGAGCCCGCGCCGCGCGGCCCGGTCACCCGCGCGCACCTGCGGCGGCTCATCGGGCGAATCCAGGTGCTGCAGCTCGACTCGGTGTCGGTGACGGTGCGTGCGCACTACGCGCCGGTGTTCAGCCGTCTCGGCGGGTACGACCGGGACGTGCTCGACGCGGCCGCCTGGAGGCACAGTGCGCGCTCGCCCCGGCTGCTCGTCGAGTACTGGGCGCACGAGGCGGCGCTCATGGCCGTCGACGACTGGCCGCTGATGCGGTGGCGGATGCGGGAATACGTCCACGGCCGCTGGGGCACCGAGATCGTCCGGAAGAACCCCAAGCTCGCCGAGGACGTCGTCGCGGCCGTGGCCGAGCTCGGTCCGTCGACGGCCGGCCAGATCGAGGCGTACCTGGAGGCGGAGCCGCGGGGGCGCAAGGGTCCGTGGTGGGACCGCAGCGAGACGAAGTGGGTGGCCGAGGCGCTGTGGTCGTCCGGGGTGCTGACCACAGCGACCCGGGTGGGATTCGCCAGGCACTACGACCTGTCCGAGCGGGTGCTGCCGCCGGACGTGCTGGCGCGGGAGGTCGACGACGACGAGGCGATCCGCGAACTGGCGCTGCGCGCGGCGACGGCGCTCGGGGTGGCCACCGAGGCCGACATCCGCGACTACTTCCGGCTCTCGGCCAAACAGGTGAAGCCGGCGCTCGCCGATCTCGTCGACGCGGGACAGCTCGAGGCCGTGGAGGTCGACGGGTGGGCCGCGCCGGCATATCTGCGAGCGGGCCAGAGTGTGCCGCGCCGAGACCGGGGCACCGCGCTGCTCTGCCCGTTCGATCCGCTGATCTTCTTCCGGCCGCGGATGGAGCGCCTGTTCGGATTCCACTACCGCATCGAGATCTATGTGCCGCAACACAAGCGGCAGTTCGGCTACTACGTGTGGCCGTTCCTGCTCGACGGCCGCCTGGTGGGCCGGGTTGACCTGAAGGCCGAACGGGCAGCCGATGCCCTGCACGTGGTGGGGGCGTTCACCGAGCCGGGGGAGCGCCCGGTGGAGGTGGCCGCCGCTCTGGCCGTCGAGCTGCGCCGGATGGCGGACTGGCTGGGACTGGCCGACGTGGCGGTCGGGGAGCGCGGGGACCTGGCCGGCGCGTTACGGGCCGCTGTCGGCGCGCCGGCGCCGAGGTGAGTCAGGAGCCGGTCCAGATCGCGAGTTCGCCGCCGGGCATACACACGGTCAGGAACCCGGCCGGACCGCTGACGTTCCACGCTTCGTAGGCCGGATCGGGCTCGACCGTCAGCCGGGTCGAGTCGTCGAAACCGATTGTCAGCGTCCCTGCTTCGGACACCCGGGCATCGACGATGGTGTGGCCGACGAGACGGCCCAGCAGCGCACGTACCTTGTCCGGGTCGGCCTCCGGTGACAGTTCGACGCTGCGGTCCGGCAGGTGAAGGTGGAACGGTGATTCCACCGTGACGTTGTACCGGTCCGACAGCCGCAGATACAGGGCGTACTCGACGTACATCGATGTGATGGTTCTGCCGCGCAGGCCGAGATCCGCGATCACGGCGCACGTCTCATCGCGGTCAATGCCGATCGGGCGGCATCCACGACGTCGCCCCAGCGCGGGTCGGAGAGGTAACGGGCATCCGGGGCATCGCCCAGATCGGCGATCAGCGGCCCGAGCACCCGCTCGAGCAGCCTCAGCGTGTCGACCTCGCGGTCATCGGTCAGGACCGTTCCCAGCCGGGCACCCGGATCGGGTAGCACCATGTCGTAGAGGACGTTGACGGTCAGGGTCAGATCGTCGAAGAAGCCCTCCCGCGGGTAGTGCCGCCCGATCCACACCCGTCGCTGATACGCCGGATCGGACAGTGACGTCAACGCGTTGACGACCTCTCGTCGCATCTCGGGATAGCGCACAGGGGTCACGGTGGTCCTCATTCTGCAATCGCCGGTGCCGGGTCGAGCCCGTCTAGTCCGGCCATTCCGCGATCTGTTGCGCATTGACGCGAGAGAGGATCTCACTGACCGTCCGCCCGTAGTCCGTCGGCTCCCAGTCCCGGTCGAGATGATCGACGAACTCCTCGCTGAGGGTGTTCACGATCTCGACGGCATCCGGTCGCGACAGCGCATGCGCCGTGCGGATCCGGTCGGCCAACTCCGGATGGCGGCGGCTCATGATCTCGACGAGCAACCCGGCGTGATCGCGGGTGAGGAACCCGAATTCGCCGTTCACGGGCCGACGACCTCGATCTCGTCCGGGCGCGGCCACCGCGTGGGCACATCGTCGGTCACCCAGGCGTATTCGAGGCCGGACAGCCGGCCGCCCTCCACCCAGACGAGGATCTCGCCCCGGTACTCGGTCCCGTTCGGAACGAACGCCCGCGCCGGGACCGGCCCGTCCGGCGCGTCGACCTCCGGCACATGGCTGGGGGACCGGACGTCGAGGATCCAGTCGGTCGAACGACGGACGACCGCCCCGGCGAGCCCGTCGAGCAGCCCCGCGAACCCGGGCAGTGCCGCGACGACGGCCGCCACCACCGCCATCTCCTCGTCGGACATCTGCCGCCAGTCAGCGTCGTACTCCTTCGGCGTCACGGCGCGTCCCGCAGGGTGAACCGCGGCGGGCCGGCGCATCGGACCCGAACCCGTCCCCAGTCACCGGTGACCTCGTACGTGCCGTCGGCCGACGTCAGGCTGTCGATATTGCCCAGGTCGGTCTCGCCGGTCGCGTCGACGTAGCGCCGCGTCGAGCGCTCCAGCCAATCGGTGTGCGCCACGTCGGAGAACACCAGCGCGCCGTGGGCGTAGCAGTACTGCTCGCCGGGAAGCGGATCGTGATAGGCGGGATGCTCAGGGGCGAGAACGGCCGACATCCAGAACGTCAGTCGTCCGGCCGCCTCGACGATGTCGAGCAGGTAGCTGTCTTCGAGGTAGAGGGCACTCAATCCGGGCATCTCGGCGTAGTGGCTCATCGGTCCGTCCAGCGTAAGGCGGTTCCGGCAGGCCACCGGTCACGAATCCTGCGGCCGTCGCACTAAGGTGAGCCCGTGGCCGAGACCGCGCCGCTGCGCGTGCAACTGATCGCGAAGACCGACTTCGTGGCGCCGCCGGACGTCCCGTGGAGCACGGACGCCGACGGCGGCGAGGCGCTGGTCGAATTCGCCGGCCGGGCCTGCTACCAGAGCTGGTCCAAGACCAACCCCCGCACCGCCACCAACGCCTCCTACCTGCGGCACATCATCGACGTCGGACACTTCTCGGTGCTCGAACACGCCTCGGTGTCCTTCTACATCAGCGGCATCTCCCGGTCGTGCACCCACGAGCTGATCCGGCACCGGCACTTCTCCTACTCGCAGCTGTCGCAGCGGTACGTCCCCGAGCACGACTCGCAGGTGGTGATCCCGCCGGGCATGGAGGACGACCCGGAGCTGGTCCGGATCTTCACCGAGGCGGTCGACGCGAACCGGGCCACGTACACCGACCTGCTGGCCCGGCTGGAGGCGAAGCTCATCGGCGACCAGTCCGGCGACCGGTCGGCCGTGCTGCGCCGCAAGCAGGCCCGGCAGGCGGCCCGCGCGGTGCTGCCCAACGCGACCGAGACCCGCATCGTCGTCACCGGCAACTACCGCGCCTGGCGGCACTTCATCGCGATGCGGGCCAGTGAGCACGCCGACGTCGAGATCCGCCGGCTCGCCATCGCCTGCCTGCGCCAGCTCGTCGACGTCGCCCCCGCGGTGTTCGGCGACTTCGACATCGCGACGCTCGCCGACGGCACCGAGGTGGCCACCTCGCCGCTGGCTACGGAAGCGTGAACACCAGCGGGTAATCTAGGTGTCCGTGAGCACCGGCGGATTCGACGTGACGGCCCGACTGGGCACCGTGCTGACCGCGATGGTCACTCCGTTCAAGCCGGACGGCTCCCTGGACACCGCCACCGCAGCCCGGTTGGCGACCCACCTGGTCGACGCGGGCTGCGACGGGCTGGTGCTCTCCGGAACCACCGGCGAGTCGCCGACCACCACCGACGGCGAGAAGCTGACACTGCTGAGCGCCGTGCTCGAAGCGGTCGGAGACCGGGCGCGGGTGATCGCCGGCGCGGGCACCTACGACACCGCCCACAGCATGAACCTGGCCAGGGCCTGCCAGGCGGAGGGCGCCCACGGCCTGCTGGTGGTGACCCCGTACTACTCGCGACCCTCGCAGTCCGGCCTGCTCGCGCACTTCACCGCGATCGCCGATGCGACCCCGCTGCCGCTGATCCTCTACGACATCCCGCCGCGCTCGGTGATCCCCATCGAATGGCCGACCATCCGCACGCTGGCCGAACATCCGAACGTCGTCGCGATCAAGGACGCCAAGGGCGATCTGCACGGTGGCGGGCGGATCATCGCCGAGACGGGGCTGGCGTACTACTCGGGAGACGACGCGCTGAACCTGCCGTGGCTGGCGATGGGCGCCGTCGGGGTGATCAGCGTCTGGGGGCACGTGGCCGCAGGCCAGATCCGCGACATGCTGTCCGCGTTCCACTCCGGCGACGTCGCGACCGCACGCAAGATCAACGGCACGCTGGCGCCGCTGGCCGACGCGCAGGCCCGCCTGGGCGGAGTGACGATGGCCAAGGAGGGACTGCGCCTGCAGGGCTTCCAGACCGGCGATCCGCGACTTCCCCAGGTCGCGGCCACACCCACCGAGGTCGAGGCGCTGGCCAGAGACATGCGCGCGGCAGCGGTACTGCGATGACCGCCGCTCGGACGGCACGGTGATGGAGACCCCCGAACTGAGGCCACCGCGCCCGCTGGCACCGGGTGGGCTGCGGGTCACCGCACTCGGCGGCATCAGCGAGATCGGCCGCAACATGACGGTCTTCGAGCACCTCGGCCGGCTGCTCATCATCGACTGCGGGGTGCTGTTCCCCACCCACGACGAGCCGGGCGTCGACCTCATCCTCCCGGACCTGCGGCACGTCGAGGGACGGCTCGACGACGTCGAGGCCCTCGTGCTCACCCACGCGCACGAGGACCACATCGGCGCCATCCCGTTCCTGCTCAAGCTGCGTCCCGACATCCCGGTGGTGGGCTCGAAGTTCACCCTCGCGCTGGTGGCGGAGAAGTGCCGCGAACACCGCCTCAAGCCGAAGTTCGTCGAGGTCGCGGCGGGCGGGCGCAGCACTCACGGAGTCTTCGAGTGCCAGTACTTCACCGTCAACCACTCCATCCCCGGCTGCCTGGCGGTGGCCCTGCACACCGGCGCCGGAACCGTCCTGCACACCGGTGACATCAAGCTCGACCAGATGCCGCTGGACGGCGTCCCGACCGACCTGCCCGGGATGTCGCGGCTGGGCGACGCCGGCGTCGACCTCTTCCTCTGCGATTCGACCAACGCCGAACACCCCGGTGTCAGCCCGTCGGAGAGCGAGATCGGCCCCACGATGCACCGGCTGATCCGCGGCGCCGAGGGCCGGGTGATCGTCGCGTGCTTCGCCTCCAATGTCGACCGCGTGCAGCAGATCATCGACGCCGCAGTGGCACTGGGCCGGCGGGTGTCGTTCGTCGGCCGGTCGATGGTGCGCAACATGGGTATCGCGCGCGAACTCGGCTACCTCGACGTCGGCACCGACGACGTCATCGACATCGGCGCGGCCGAGATGATGCCGCCCGACCGGGTGGTGCTCATCACCACCGGCACCCAGGGCGAGCCGATGGCCGCCCTGTCCCGGATGTCACGTGGCGAGCATCGCAGCATCACCCTCACCGCAGGCGACCTGATCATCCTGTCGTCGTCGCTCATCCCCGGCAACGAAGAAGCCGTCTACGGCGTCATCGACGCGCTGGCGAAGATCGGCGCCCGGGTGGTCACCAATGCCCAGGCGCGCGTGCACGTCACGGGTCACGCCTACGCCGGCGAGCTGATGTTCCTCTACAACGGCGTGCGACCGCGCAACGTGATGCCGGTGCACGGCACCTGGCGGCACCTGCGCGCCAACGCGAAGCTGGCGGCGACGAGCGGCGTGCCGGAGGACAACGTGGTGATCGCCGAGAACGGCGTCAGCGTCGACCTCGTGGCGGGCAAGGCGAGCATCGCCGGAGCGGTCCCGGTCGGCAAGATGTTCGTCGACGGCCTGATCACCGGAGACGTCGGCGACGCCACGCTCGGCGAACGGCTCATCCTGTCATCGGGTTTCATCGCGGTGACCGTGGTGGTGCACCGTGGCACCGGCCGGCCCGCCGGGCCGGCGCACCTGTTCTCACGAGGCTTCTCCGAAGACCCCAAGGCGCTCGAACCGGTCGCGCTCAAGGTGGAGGCCGAGTTGGAGTCACTGGCTGCCGACACGGTCACCGATCCCGGGCGCATCGCCCAGGCGGTGCGCCGCACCATCGGCAAGTGGGTGGGGGAGACCTACCGCCGTCAGCCGATGATCGTCCCGACGGTCATCGAGATCTGAGGGTCCGCGCCGCGAGGTGCGCGCCGTATCCGACGCCCGCGAGCGTGGCCCACGACCTGCTGCGCCGGTGGCGGATGCCCAGTCCGACCGCGGTGGCGACGGTGCCGTTGACATAGGTGTGCAGCCGGACGCGTCGCGAATACGCCTGCTGCGTCAGCGGAATGAACAGCCACGGATTGGTGAGGTGGGCGACCCCGGCGCCGACGAGCGTCAAGCCGGCCACCCGGGCGACGGTGGAGTCTGATGTGGGCATGGTTCCTCCTCGGATCACTCTGGTGCCGCCCTGTCGTCGACGCGTTCCCTGCTGTTGAGCAGCAGCGCGATGGACAGGGCGAGGCCGATCGATATCACCGACGCGGTCCAGCCGCGGCGGATCCAGATCGCCGAACGACACTGCCCGACATAATCCGGTTGTGTCTGTCGGGTTTCCGCGGCGGCAGCGTCCGCGGTGCCGGCCTGGCTGTAGTCGGCGGCGAAGCCGGTACCGCACGTGATGCGGAATCCCCACTGGTCGAAGTCGTCGAGGGACGTCGACCAGTACAGCCCGAGGAATCCCACACCGATCATCGCCGCAGCGATGAGGGCCAACGTGACCCGGTCGCGCATCGCCCTGACCAGTCGCATGCTCAGGACAGGGAACCCAGGATGGGCTCGGACTCGATGAGGCCTTCGTCGCTGGGCGCGATGTGCTGCCCGAACACGCGCTTGGCCTGGCGGTCCCGCAATTCGCGGTGCGCGACGGCGGGTGGTTCGAAGCCGTAGCGCGTCCGCGCCTCGGCGGGCGTGAGTGTTTCCCGGCGAGCCGGGGGCACACCGAGTTTGACCGGCGCCACGACGGGATGTGTCATCGGCGAGAGCACCTTGAGCATGGCGAGTTCGGCGCGCGGACTCACGGTCATCGCCCGGAAGGCCGTCCACAGGACGGGCCGGACCGCGACGTCGACGATCCTGGGCTGGCGGATGTCGCTCATCTCGCGCATCCACTGCGGCATGGTGGCGATGGTTCCGGCCCGCAGCACCTCGGCGACCACCCGCGCCACCGGGCGCGCCGCCCTGGGCATCGGCGGCAGCATCACCTTGGCGTCGAGTAGGTGGTTCATTGCCTGGACGGCGATCTCGCTGCCCGCCAGCTGCGGTCGCATCTGCTCGAAGTAGCGCCGCACCCCGTCGCGGGTGCGCGGCACGTCCTCGGGCGAGCAGGTCTGCAGTTCGGCGGCGATCGCGCACTCCTCCCAGTAGCGGGCCTCCTCCTCGGGAGATAGTGGGCCGGGACCGTACTTCTCGTAGGCGTAGAGGATCGAGTGCCAGGCGGTCAGATGGATCCACAGCTGGGAGGCGGGATCGTTCGCGTCGTATCGCCCGCCGCCGTAGGGTTCGGTGCCGATCGCCTTCGAGTGGATCTTCACCAGAATGTCCGAGGCGGTGGCGGTTTCGCGTGTCCCCCCGAACGCGACCAGCGCGAAGTAGTGCAGGGTGCGGTCGTAGCGGGTGCGGGGGCGCTTGTAGATGTCGTGGGTCGTGTCGACCGCGGCGACGAGGTTCGGATCGAGTTCTTCGACCACGACGGCGCGCTGGAACCCGACCGTGAGCGATGTCGGATACCCCCACACCTTCCAGGTCACCGAGTCGGGTCCGAAGAACCCGTAGTCCTCGTGAGCGGTCACGGCGCCCCTGCTCTCGGTAGTGACCGCCCGGAGGACGGCAGCGGGTCCGGACCGGGGTCTGCGACGGCGTGCGGTGCGCTCGAGACTGGTTGTGGACATGGGGCTTCCCTTCAGTAGTGGGTGGAGAGGTGCCGCTATTGCTATGCGGCGGCGAAGGCGTGGCACATCATCCGGCCGTAGAGCTCGCCGAGATCGTCTGCCCTCCAGGGGTTTGCGTCGTCGAGCAGTGACCGGACGGCCGCCTCGGAGGAGGACATCAGCAGCTCGACCAGGACGGGCAGTTTCGTGTCGGCGTCGGCCATCGACCACCACTTCTCCAGCACCGGCCGAAGCCAGGCGGACGTCGCGTCGCCCAGTTGGGCACGCACGCGAGCGAATCGGCTTGCCACGGCCGGGTCCGGGGTGGCGAAGAAGACGAAGCGCCACGATAGCGGCCGCGCCTGCACCACCCGCAGCAGCGACTGGAAGCCGGTGGTGAAGGCGGCCTCGGGGGTGTCGCCGCGGGCGGAGTGCAGCGCCTCCACCAGTGCGTCGCGCAGGACGGCGGTCTCGCGCTCCAGCAGTGCCGAGATGAGCTGGATCCGGTCGGCGAAGCACGCGTAGACCACCGGGCGGGTGACGTTGAGGCGTTGTGCGACAGCGCCGATGGTGACCTCGCTGACGCCCTGCTCGAACGTGATGGCCAAGGCGGCGTCGAGGACCTGCGGCCGCCGGCGTTCCGGGCCCAGGTGGGCTGCCCGGCTGCGTCGACGTGTCTTCACGGCGGTGGCCATGAACGCAACGTACCAGCGGAAGCTACATGTGTGAAGGAAATTTCTGCATGGATGTAGGAAATTCCTTCATCAGTGAAGGTTTTTATCGGCAGGCGAAGCCGATGTGCTGCGGGAACGGGCGGCGAGGGGTTGAGGATTCGCTCATCGACGGCTCATGCGTCGGGAGTGTCCGAGGCTGAGAAGGAGTCACGGCCACCGGCATCGCGGGGCCGGATGGACCGGCGGTGAGACCCAGATGAGAGCGCTCTCATCTGGGCCGCGTCAACGCTTGTTGACGAACCCCGCGTCGACCGGCAGCGTGACGCCGGTGATGTAGCGCGCCTCGTCGGACACCAGCCAGGCCACCGCCGCGGCGATGTCCTCGGCCTGCAGTGTCTGCACAGGCAAGGCATTGCCCATGTCGGGGCCGCCCTTGCTCTCCTGTGCCAGACCCTCGAGCCAGCTGCGGGTGAACTCGTTGTCGATCATCGGTGTGTCGACGCCCGCCGGGTGCACCGAGTTGACCCGGATGCTGTGCGAGGCAAGCAGATTGGCGTACACGCGCATGATGCCCACGATGCCGTGCTTGGCGGCGGCATAACCGACGGAGCCGGCCATCGGCGACGCAAGGCCGACCAGGCCCGCCACCGAGCTGGTCAGCACCATCGCGCCGCCGTTGCCCGCCTTGACCATCGGGCGCGCAGCGAGCTCCACGGTGTGGAAGACGCCGGTGAGGTTGACGTCGATGACGTCCTGCCAGGCGTCCTCGCCGGCCATCGGCGCGATGCCGGCGTTGGCGACCACGATGTCGAGTCGTCCGCCCAGCGCCTCGACGCCTTCGGTCAGCGCGGCCTTGAGCGCCGCGCGGTCGCGGACGTCGGCCTGCGTGGCGACGATCCGCGCGCCGGTGTCCTCGACCAGCTTCACCGTGGCGGCCAGGTCGTCGGCGGTCGCCAGCGGGTAGGGGACCGACGCGATCTGGTCACAGATGTCGACCGCGATCACGTCGGCGCCCTCGGACGCCAGCCGCACGGCGTGCGCACGGCCCTGGCCGCGAGCGGCTCCGGTGATGAACGCGACCCTGCCCGCGAGCGGTTTGTCGACAGCCATCAGGATCCTCGCTTCTTCGCGCAAGCGCTCATCAGGGCCGCAGCGAGCCCTTGGCCGGATCGCCCGCCACCACGGCCTGCGCCACCTTGATGTCGGGAGCTCCGGCGAGGTGCTCGCCGACCTCGGCGAACATCTGCGTCACCGCGGGCGCCTGGCCGTGCGCCGCCAGCGCGTCTCCGTCGGCCCACTGCTCGACGAAGATGAAGGTGCCGTTCGTCTCGTGCAGTGAGTACAGGTCGCAGCCCGGCTCCTGATGCACCTCGGCGACGGTGCGCTTCATGATCTCCCGCACGGTGTCCACGGATTCGGGCTTGACCTGCATGGTGGCGACGACGGTGACGGGCATGGGCAGATGACTCCTCGTGGGGCGCGGCGGCGGGTGGCGGTCCAGCGCGGTGACCGGACAGGTGTCCACCTTAAACAGCAGGCCCGGCGGCGATGTGAGGCAGACCGGCGTCTTTGCAACCAATCTGTGACCCGTGTGGCAGATGGTGATAGTGGGGTTGATGCGACTAGGCTGAGCGGCATGGCAAGTAAGACCGTTGCCCGATCCGGAGCGCGTTCCGGCAGGTCAAAGGCGGGTACGCGGAGCACGGCGCGACCACGGAAGTCGGCGCCCGCCCGCCGCAGG
>NZ_JAUMSQ010000220.1:0-4830 GCF_030519285.1 Mycolicibacterium arseniciresistens | reverse complement strand
GCGCCCGCCCGCCGCAGGCCCGCCCCTCGGGGACACGCGTCGCCTCTGGCCACCGCCGGGGCCGCCGTCGGCCGGGGCGCACGCGCCGGCTGGCTGATGGTCGCCCGGGGTGCGGGGTCGACGGCACGGTCGGTCGGCCGGGCCCGCGAGATCGAGCCGGGCCACCGCCGCGACGGCATCGCCCTGGCGCTGCTCGGCGTGGCAGTGGTGATCGCCGCGGGCTCGTGGTTCGACGCCGCCCGCCCGGTCGGCGAATGGATCGACACCGTCCTGCGGACCCTCGTCGGCTCCGCGGTGGTGCTGGTGCCCGGGCTGCTCGTCGCCGTCGCGGTGACGCTGATGCGCAGCGAACCCGACCCGGAGGCCCGGCCCCGGCTGATCCTCGGCGCGACGATGATCGCGCTGCCCGCCCTGGGGCTGTGGCACCTGTGGGCCGGTTCGCCTCAGGCGCCGACGGACCGCCGGCACGCCGCCGGCTTCGCCGGGTTCGCGATCGGCGGACCGCTGTCCGACGGGCTGACCGCCTGGATCGCCGCGCCGCTGCTGTTCATCGGCGTGCTGTTCGGGGTGCTGCTGATCACCGGCACCACGATCCGCGAGGTGCCCGCCACGGTGCGTGCGATGTTCGGGACCCGTCAGTTCCACGACGACGACGAGTACGACGAGTACGACGACGACTACGACGACGAGCCGGAAGACGCCGCAGCCGAGGACTTCTCCGACGGCTACTACGACGATCCGGCCGGCTATCTCGGAGACGAGCCGCAGGCGTGGCCGTCGGGCACCCCGATGGAGAACTACCCGCTCGACCCGCAGGACGCCGGCGATGCGCCGACGGTGCCCGAGCCGGCCGCCAAGCCGAAGCGCAAGAAGCCGGCCGCGGAGAAGAAGGCGGACCGGCCCGACACCGACACGCTGACACTCGACCGGGTGGTCGAGGGCCCGTACGTGCTGCCGCCGCTCGACCTGCTCATCGCCGGTGATCCGCCCAAGCGCCGCAGTTCGGCGAACGACCAGATGATCGACGCGATCAGCTCGGTGCTCGACCAGTTCAAGGTCGACGCGGCCGTCACCGGGTGCACGCGCGGACCGACCGTCACCCGCTACGAGGTGGAGTTGGGTCCGGGCGTGAAGGTCGAGAAGATCACGGCGCTGCACCGCAACATCGCCTACGCGGTGGCCACCGAGAGCGTGCGGATGCTGGCGCCCATCCCCGGCAAGTCGGCGGTGGGCATCGAGGTGCCCAACACCGACCGCGAGATGGTCCGGCTCGCCGACGTGCTGACCGACCCGAAGACCCGCCGCGACCACCACCCGCTGGTGATCGGCCTCGGCAAGGACATCGAGGGCGAGATGATCTCGGCGAACCTCGCCAAGATGCCGCACCTGCTGGTGGCCGGCTCCACCGGCTCGGGCAAGTCGAGCTTCGTCAACTCCATGCTGGTGTCGCTGCTGGCGCGGGCAACGCCCGAGGAGGTCAGGATGATCCTGATCGACCCGAAGATGGTGGAGCTCACCCCCTACGAGGGCATCCCGCACCTCATCACCCCGATCATCACCGAGCCCAAGAAGGCGGCCGCAGCACTGGCCTGGCTGGTCGAGGAGATGGAGCAGCGCTACCAGGACATGCAGGCGTCCCGCGTGCGGCACATCGACGTCTTCAACGAGAAGGTGCGCACCGGGGAGATCAGCACGCCGCTGGGCAGCGAGCGCGTCTACAAGCCGTACCCGTACATCCTGGCCATCGTCGACGAGCTGGCCGACCTGATGATGACCGCGCCGCGCGACGTCGAGGACGCGATCGTGCGCATCACCCAGAAGGCCCGCGCGGCGGGCATTCACCTGGTGCTCGCGACCCAGCGGCCGTCGGTCGATGTCGTCACCGGTCTGATCAAGACCAACGTGCCGTCCCGGCTGGCATTCGCCACCTCGTCGCTCACCGACAGCCGGGTGATCCTCGACCAGCAGGGCGCCGAGAAGCTCATCGGCATGGGCGACGGGCTGTTCCTGCCGATGGGCGCCAACAAGCCCATCCGGTTGCAGGGCGCGTTCATCACCGACGAGGAGATCCAGGCCGTCGTCGCCGCGACGAAGGAGCAGGCCGAGCCGGAGTACACCGAGGGTGTCACGGCGGTGAAGGCCGGTGAGCGCAAGGACGTCGACCCCGACATCGGCGACGACATGGACGTCTTCCTGCAGGCCGTGGAGCTGGTGGTCTCCTCGCAGTTCGGCTCCACCTCGATGCTGCAGCGCAAGCTGCGGGTCGGGTTCGCCAAGGCGGGCCGGCTGATGGACCTGATGGAGACCCGCGGCATCGTCGGGCCCAGCGAGGGCTCCAAGGCGCGCGACGTGCTGGTCAAACCGGACGAACTGGCCGGAACGCTGGCGCTCATCCGCGGCGGCAGCGACGCGGCAGGCGGAGACGCCGAGGACTAGCGCCTCAGCAGGTCTCGTAGCGCTGGGACAGCTCCCGTTCCAGCGGCAGCGCGGCGTGGTCGGCGTCGTGGCGGTAACAGCCGCCGACGATCACCTCGGCGGCGCCCTCACCGGTCTGCGCGGTCAACTCGACCGGCCGGCCGAAGCGGGTCAGCAGGTCGGCCACGGCGAAGGCGACCCGGCGGGCGTCCGCTCCGGCGCCGTAACCGTCCGGCAGCCCGATCTCGACGTCGGTCTCGGCCTGGCGGCCGCGCTCGGCCGGCACCGTGGTGGTGCCCCGCGCCTCCTCCGAACCGCCCACCGCCGCGCTGATCTCGCGCCAGGTCTGCAGGTCGGCGTCGCTCGGAGGCCGGGGCGTCGAGTAGTACGTGTGCGGATGCCGGTACGGCTCGGCCGGGAGCGAGATGCCCCACGACGCGTCGGCCAGTGCCGGATTGGCGGCCTGGGCCGCGAGGACCTCCGCCGAGGTGGCGTCCGGGCGCAGCGTCACGGTGATGCCGCGGCTGTCGCCGGACCCGTTCCACCTTGGCTGCGTCAACGCGACCCTGGCGGCGACCGGCGACCGCACTGTCCGCAGCCACACCGCGGCGCTGACCGCGACGGCGTCGGCATCGGCATTGCTGACGGTCGTCGAACGCCCGAACGAGAACGACGCCTCCGAGTACTCGAGGATGCCGGAGTTCTTCGGCGGCGGCGGGACGACGGGCAGGCGCAACGACAGTTCCGCGGAGTCCTCGGCCAGCCCGGTGCCGGTGGCGTGCTCGACGAAGTACCCGCCGACCTGTCTGACCTGCGGTTCGGTGATGCCGGGATCCAGCGTCACCGTCAGATCGAAGTTCTCCCCGTTGGTGAAGTCGTTGTGATAGCGCACCTCGGTGCCGGCCACCCCGGGCATCCCGCGGACATGACGGTCGAGGTCGCGCGCATCGTCCTCGCGGTTGGTCACGCAGCCCGCGGTGCACACGACGAACAGGATTGCGGGTATCGCGACGACGGGGCGCATCGCTAGAGAGTCAACAGCATTCGGGTGTTGCCCAGGATGTTCGGCTTGACATAGGACAGATCGAGGAATTCCGCGACGCCGGTGTCATACGAGCGGCACATCTCCTCGTAGACCTCCGCGGTGACCGGTGTGCCCTCGATCTCGGTGAACCCGTGCCTGCTGAAGAACTCGACCTCGAAGGTGAGGACGAAGATGCGTTGCAGCCGGAGCTCGCGGGCGACGTCGAGCAGGCGGTCCACCACCAGATGCCCCACTCCTCGTCCCCGCACCTTGGGGTGCACCGCCACCGTGCGCACCTCGCCGAGGTCCGCCCACAGCACGTGCAGGGCGCCGCAGCCGAGCAGCTCGCCGTCCACCTCGGCCACCCAGAACTCCTGCACCGCCTCGTAGAGCGTCACGAGGTTCTTCTCGAGCAGGATACGGCCCGCGTACACGTCGACGAGCTCTTTGATGGCGGGCACGTCGGAGGTCCGGGCGCGCCGCACCACGACCCCGCCGGGCTGCTGGGCGTCCGCTCCGCTCACAGCTGCGAGAGTATCCGCATCGGCAACCGATATTCTGTTGCGGTGCCGGGCCAACCCCATACCGATCCGGTGGTGCCGCGCGCCCGTGTCGCGAACCTCGCCAACGTCCTCACCGGTGTGCGGATGGCCCTCGTCCCGGTGTTCCTGGTCGCGCTGTTCGTCGGCGACGGTCATGAGATCTTCTGGCGGGTAATGGCTTTCACCGTGTTCACGGTCGCCGTCATCACCGACCGGTTCGACGGCGCACTGGCACGCAGCTACGGCATGGTGACCGAATTCGGCACCCTGGCCGACCCCATCGCCGACAAGGCGCTCATCGGCTCGGCGCTGGTCGGGCTGTCGATGCTCGGCGACCTGCCGTGGTGGGTGACGGCGGTGATCTTGGCCCGTGAGATCGGCGTCACGGTGCTGCGCTTCGCCGTGCTGCGTCACGGCGTGATCCCGGCGAGCCGGGGCGGGAAGCTCAAGACGCTGGTGCAGGGCGTGGCGATCGGGCTGTTCGTGCTGCCGCTACACGCCTGGCCCGGCCCGTGGCTGACCACCGCGTGGGTGATCATGTGGGCCGCGATCGTGCTCACCGTGCTCACCGGTGTGGACTACGTCGTATCGGCGATCAGGGACTCCCGTGGACGACCCGCTGGTCACTGAGGACGCCCGCGCGCTGGTGGCCGACCTCACCGTCCGCAGGCAGAGCGTCGCCACCGCCGAGTCGCTGACCGCGGGGTTGCTCGCCGCCACGCTTGCCGGGGTGGCCGGTGCGAGCGTGGTGCTGCGCGGCGGGCTGATCACCTACCACGAGGACACCAAGATCTCGCTGGCCGGGGTGCCGCCGCAGGTGCTGGAGGCCGTCGGTCCGGTCGCTGGGCC
>NZ_JAUMSQ010000022.1:0-8678 GCF_030519285.1 Mycolicibacterium arseniciresistens | reverse complement strand
ACTCCGACAGCGCCGGCGGTGCGGCTCAGGCGCTCGAGGGTCGCCTCGAGCCCGACGGCGGCCCGCAGCCGCACCACCGCGGGCCGGTCGGGGACCGGCTCGTCCTCCTCGACGATCACCAGGTCGGCATCCCTGACTGCGGGGCTGTCGTGCTGCCACACCGGGAGGTCGCCCTGAAGCGATCCGGGCACGTTCATCGGGCCCGCGATGGAATACACACCGTCGACGTCGGCGTGCCGGATCTGCGACGTGTCGGTGAAGACGCCCGTCTCCCGGTCGCCGAGCACGGACCCCAGCGGCCATGTCCGCCAGAGGGCCCGCACCGCCGCCACCGCCTCGGCCGTGTGAGCCGGATCCAACCGGGCTCCGGTCCAGGTGTCGGATTGGGCGTCGAGCCCGATCCGTCGGTCGGTGTCCAGGGCCAGCCAGCCCACCCGCCCCCGGGCGGCGTGGTCCACCGACAGCAGGCGACGGGCCAGGTTGTAGGGGTGGTCGCGGTGCGCCGCGGCGGCGACCACCACACCGATCTCGGTGCTGTGCCTGGCGGCGACGGTCGCGACGACGGACGGGTCGAGACTCGTCGCCGGGAGGTACCCCGGTTCGCCGCGCTCGGCGCCGATCACCAGGTAGTGCACGCCGGAACGCTCGAGAGTCGCTGTGAGAGAGCCGATCGCGCGTGCCGACTGGTACTCGTCACCGACGATCTCCACGCCGACCGACAATCCGCCGGGAGCAAGCACAGGCATGCGGTCGACGGTACGGCGATCGGCCACCGGTACAACGATTGTGCTCACGCGTAGCCGAAAGCTCAACGAGAGCAACGGTTAAGCGCAGGTTCACCGTCGGATTAAGAATTCTTACGCACAGAACCCTGTCTGTGTCACCGCGGCCGTCTTACGTTTCATCGGGTGACCACCTTCGCGCTGCGGCGCATCGGGCAGTCGATCATCGTGATCGTACTGGCCTACACCGCAGTCTTTTTCGTACTGAACGTGCTGCCGGGCGATCCGATCGAGACGCAGATCTCCAATCCCGAGAACCCGATCTCCGACGACGACGCGCAGGCGCTGCGTGACTACTACCGGCTCAGCGATCCGGCCATCGTGCAGTTCGGTGTGTCGGTACAGCGACTGTTCGCCGGTGACATCGGATACTCGTTGAACAGCGGCCAGGAGGTGTCACGCCTGCTCGCCCATGCGTTGCCGTCGACCCTCGCGCTGGCCGGGGTGGCGTTCGTGCTCGCCGCCGCCCTCGGGTTCGTGATAGCCCTTGCCGCGGTGTTCGCGCCGTGGGCAGGCGTGCGGGAGGCCGCCCGGTCACTGCCGCCGGCATTCCTGTCGGTACCGGTGTTCGTCACGGGACTCATAGCGCTGCAGGTGTTCTCATTCAGTCTGGGCTGGGTGTCGGCAGTCGAGGACGAGGGGTTGAAGTCGACGGTGATGGCGGCACTGCCCTTGGCGCTGCCCGTCGCGGCGCCGATCGCCCAGGTGCTCATCCAGGGGTTGAGCAACGCCGCCGGGCAGCCCTACGTCGAGGTGCTTCGGGCCAAGGGGCTGAGCAACGAGCGACTCGTCTTCGGTCACCTCGTGAAGAACGGGTCGATCCCCACGGTCACCATCGTCGCCATCACCGTCGGAGAACTGCTTGCCGGATCGGTGATCACCGAGACCATCTTCAACCGCACCGGGATCGGCTACCTCACCGAATCCGCGGTGCGCAATCAGGACACCCCGATCATCCAGGCCGTGGTCATCACCGTGTCGGTCACGTTCGTGGTCATCAACCTCGCGGTCGACCTGCTCTACCCGTTGATCGACCCGCGCATCGGCCGCGTCGCCGGCCCGGCGACGGTGAACCGGACCCGGGTACTGCGGCGTGCGGCGGTGACCGCATGACCGTCGTCGAGGCGCTGCCCCGCGTCACCCTGCCACGTATCCGCCGACGTCTGCCGGTGGACGTCGTGGACGTCCCGCCGCTGCTGTTCCTGCTGCTCGTCGCCGCCATGATCATCGCGCCACGTTTGATCAGCCCGTACGACCCGCTGCGGGAGAACCCCGCCGACCCGTTGGCTGCGCCGAGCCTCGCTCATCCCTTCGGCACCGACTACATCGGCCGCGACCTGCTCAGCCGTGTGGTCGAAGGCACGGCGGCCACCATTGCGGGCTCGTTCATCGCAGTGATCATCGGTCTGGTGGTCGGCACGGCGCTCGGACTGTTCGCCGCGTATTTCGGCCGCGCCACCGACAGTGTGATCAGCCGTGTCGTCGACGTCCTGCTGTCGATACCGACGCTGCTGCTGTCGATCACGATCATCGTCGCGCTGGGCTTCGGGACGGTCAACGCCGCCATCGCCGTCGGTGTCTCGTCGATCGCGGTGTTCGCGAGGCTGGCCCGCTCGGAGGTGCTGGCCACCCGCAACCTGCCGTTCGTCGAAGCGAGCGAGCACCTCGGCGCCGGACACACGGCACTGCTGTTCCGCCACGTCCTGCCGAATTCCTACTCGGCGGTGCTGTCGCTGGCCGCCCTGCAGTTCGGGACCGCGATCCTGGCCATCGCGTCGCTGAGCTTCCTCGGGTACGGGGCGCAACCCCCAGAACCCGAGTGGGGCCTGCTGATATCCGAGGGCCGCAACTACATCAACAGCGCACCGCATCTGGTGCTGTTCCCGTCGCTGGCCATCGTCCTGACCGTGATGAGCCTGTCCCGCCTCGCCCACATCGTCCGAAAGAAGGTCGGTTGACATGAGTCCGACTCCGTTGCTGTCCGTCACCGGGCTGACGATCGAGTACACCCCGCGGTCGCGCCGGGACCGGCTGAACCGGGAGGGCCCGGTGGTGCGGAATGTGTCCTTCGACGTCGAACCCGGCGCCGTGGTCGCCGTCGTCGGCCAGTCCGGCTCAGGGAAGTCGACCATCGCCCGCGCCGTGCAGGGCCTGCTGCCGGAGAACGGGACGGTCACCGGCGGCCGCATCGCGGTCGGCGGCCGAGACGTCACCGACCTCACCCAGCGGCAGTGGCGTGAGCTACGCGGCGCCACAGTGGGATTCGTACCTCAAGATCCGCTCGGCTCGCTCGACCCGTTGAAGAAGATCGGACATCAGGTGGCCGAGGTGCTCACCGTGCACGGCGTCGCGGACCGCCGGGAAGCGCACAGCAGGGCGGTCGACCTGCTCGACCGCGTCGGCATCGTCGACCCGGGGCGCCGCGTAGGCGACTACCCGCATCAGCTCTCGGGCGGCCAGCTCCAACGGGTCCTGATTGCGATCGCCATCGCGGGGAACCCTCGGCTGCTCATCGCCGACGAGCCGACCTCGGCCCTCGACGTGACGGTGCAGCAGCGCATCCTCGATCTGCTCGACGAACTGCGTCGCGAGCGCGGTCTCGGCGTCGTCTTCATCACCCACGACCTCGCCCTCGCCGAGCACCACAGCGACCACGTCGTCGTCCTGCGCGACGGGCAGGTGCGGGAGACCGGTGCCACCGCGGTGGTGCTGGGAAACCCGAAGGACGACTACACCCGCCAGCTCATCGCCGACGCTCCGGCGCTGACCCCCGACAAGTACCGGCGTCGCAGCGTCCCGGTGCCGGACGGTGAGGCCCTCCTCCGCGTGGACGGCCTGGTCAAGCGCTACGGCGGCGTGGCCGCGCTCGACGGGGTGAACCTGGAGGTCGCACGAGGATCGATCCACGCCCTCGTCGGTGAATCGGGCTCGGGCAAGACGACTGTTGCGCGAATCCTGGCGGGGCTGAGCGGGTTCGACGAGGGCGAGGTGAGCGTCGACGGGCTCGTCCGTACACCCGGGACCCACTTCAGCGCCGTCCGGCAGCGCGAACAGGCCCGGGTGCTGCAGATGGTGCAGCAGAACCCGACGGCGGCGCTCGACCCGCGCTTCACCATCGGTGACTCGGTTGCCGAGCCGCTGCGCATCAGCGGCGTGGGCACGCGCGCAGAGCGGCGGCGCCGGGTGGCCGAGGCGCTCGACCGGGTGGGGCTGTCCGACGCCCTGGTCGACCGCAGACCACGAGAGATCTCCGGCGGGCAGCGGCAGCGCGTCGTACTCGCCAGGGCCCTGGTGTTGCAACCGCCGGCCCTCGTGCTCGACGAGCCGACGTCCGCGCTCGACGTCACCGTGCAGGCGCAGGTGGTGGACCTGCTCATCGACCTGCAGCGCGAGCTCGGACTGACGTATCTGTTCATCTCCCACGACCTCAGCCTGGTCCGGCAGATCGCCGACGAAGTCAGCGTGCTCGAACACGGCCGCCTGGTCGAAACGGGGCCGGTGGCCCAGGTGTTCGCCGCGCCTGTCGCGGACTACACCAGACGCCTGCTCGACGCGGTGCCCGGCGCGCCGGCGCGGGCGGCCTGACGATGCGGAGCAGGGCCGTGGCCGCGGTGGCCGTCACTGCGGCACTGTTGGCCGGTGCGTGCAGCGCCAAGGCGGCGGACCCGAACCCGTCGGCGACGGGTCGGGGCGGACACCTCGTGTACCTCGACGCCGAGGCGCCCGCCTCGCTGCAGATCCAGGTGAGCTACTGGCAGAACAGCCTGCTCAAGGATCAGATGCTCGACCGGCTGGTCTACCAGGATCCCAAGACCTTCGAGTTCGTGCCGTGGATCGCCGAGAAGTGGACCGTCGACCCGTCGAAAACGCAGTACACGTTCACGATTCGCGACGGTGTGACGTTCAGCAACGGCCAGCCACTCGACGCCGAGGCGGTACGTCGCAACCTGTGGTGGCAGGCCAAGGGGGACAAGCCGAAGGGCATCGTCCGGAACACCTACTTCCCGGAGATCTCCGACATCACCGCCGACAACGACACCCGAACCGTCCGCGTCACCCTGCCCGAGCCGTTCGCCCCGTTCATCCCCGTGCTGACGCTGAACACCGCGGGCCTGGTCGCCGACGCCACCATCGAGGCGACCAAGGAGGAGCAGTCGGTGGTGACGAACCTGATCGGCTCGGGACCCTTCGTCGCTGAGTCGGAGATCCCCGACAAGAAGATCGTGCTGGCCAAGCGGCGCGGCTACGACTGGGCGCCGGCGACGGCACCGCACCAGGGCGAGGCCTACCTCGACACCGTCACGGTCATCCCGGTCACCGAGGACAGCGTCCGGGTGGGCGCGCTGCGGGCCGGCCAGGCCGATGCCATCAGATACAGTCAGCCGCCGGACGAACGACTGATGGCGCGTGAGGGTTTCGACGTCCGGGGATTGCGCACACCAGGCCTGGCCAACACCCTCGACATCCGGCAGAGCGCGCCGTTCCTGCGCGACGTCAACGTCCGCAGGGCGATCGGTTTCGGCATCGACCGCGAGGAGATCCTGCGCACGCTCTACACCTACAACTGGAAGCCGGCGCAGAACATCGTCACGAGGAACTTCCCCGGCTACACCGACCGCAGTGACGCCGTCCGATACGACCCAGCCGAGGCGGTGCGCAGGCTGGAGGCCTCCGGGTGGACCCACGTCAACGACGCGGGCTTCCGGGAGAAGGACGGTCAGGAACTCGCGGTCAAGATCTACGTCGACGTCTACGACCACACGGCCAAACCGATGTACGAACTGATCCAGCGCCAACTGGGTCGCGTCGGCATCCGCCTGGTGATCCGGCAGACCGACTTCGCCAACTATCCGACGGCCAGCGTCGAGGATTCGGTCGGCCTGCGGCGGAACGGCTGGCCCACAGCGGATCCGGTCCGGCTGTGGCAGAACTACGGCAGTGAGTTCGGTGACCTGTACGCCCTCGACGGAGCCGACCCCACCATCGACCGGTTACTGCATGAACAGGTCACCGCGACGGATCCGCAGCGGCGGGTGGAGGTGCTGCGCGAGTACAACGACTATGTGATCGACAACGCGTATGCGATCCCGCTGCTCGAGGACACCCAGATCTTCGCCGTCGCACCGCGGGTGCGCGGCTTCGCCAACGCCGCGAACTCGGTGCCGTGGTTCTACGACGCCTGGATCTCCGACGAACCACCAGAGAGGGACTGACCGCCATGACCGTGGAACCGCTGCTGTCCGAGCGGGGGGCGCCGCATTCGCCCGACGCCGAGGTGCTCGACGAGATCACCGCCGACTACCGGCGCCGTCTGGCGGACGGCGATGTCGAAGCGCCGCTGCTGGGTCTGCGACTCGTGCGCGAACACCGGCTGGGAGCGGTGCGTCTGACCGCCGATCGCGGTGGCCGGGGTGACACGCTGCTGGAGTTCTTCGACCACCTGATCGCGCTGGCGGCCGCCGATCCGGACCTCGCACACATTCTGCGGGTGCACTATTCGGTGGTCGAGGAGCTGCAGCGCACTCCGCACCGGCCGGAGAACGAGCGGTGGGTCCGGGTGGTCGCCGAGGGCGGCCTGATCGGCGGCGCCAGTTCCGAACAGAGCACCCGTGCGGTCGGCGGCCAGAGTTACGACACCCGGCTGATCCGGGGCGACGCAGGACTGCGGCTGAGCGGCCAGAAGTTCTACAGCACCGGCGCGCAGTTCTCTGACTACCTGCGGGTGACGGCACAGGCCGACGACGGGCGGCCGGTGGCGGTGATCATCCCGGCCGACCGCACCGGGGTGGTACACGCCGACGACTGGGACGGTATCGGGCAACGCCAGACAGGCAGCGGCACAACCATATTCCACGATGTCGAGGTGTTCGGTGACGAAGTCCTGCGACTGGGCACCAAGATAGGCGTCGACCGGTCACGCGGCACGTTCGTGCAGTTGTACCTGCACGCGGTCGCCGCCGGAATCCTGCGCACGCTGGCCGTCGAGTCCGCCGCCTTGGTGCGGAACCGCAGGCGCACCTATACCTTCGCCACGGGCGATCCGACCGCCGATCCGCAGGTCCTCGAGGCGGTGGGCGAGATCGACGCGATCGCCTATGCGGCGCAGGCGCTGGTGCGCAGCGCTGCGGCCGATCTGGCGCCGGCCCTGGACGCGGCGCGGGTTCGGGGCGTGGACCCCGAGCTGGAGAACAGGGCCGCGATCGCCGCCGCAAGGGTGAAGGTGGCGATCGAGCAACCGGCGCTGCGCGCGGCGTCGCGGGTGTTCGACGCAGGTGGTGCGTCGGCGATCCGGGCATCGGCGCACCTGGACCGGCATTGGCGGAATCTGCGGACACTGTTCTCCCACAATCCGACGGTGTACAAGGCGCGGGTGCTGGGCGATGTCGCGGTCAACGGTGCGGCGCTGCCGGATTCGGGCTTCTTCTGACGGCAGGTCAGCCGATGGCGACGGTGACACCGAGCGTGATCATCACGACGGCGATCAGGCCGTCGAGGACGCGCCACGTCACCGGGGAGGCGAACAGTCCGGCCAGCCGGCGGGCCCCGAGGCCGAGGCCGACGAACCACACGGCGCTCGCGGTGACGGCGCCGATGCCGAACAGCCAGCGGTCGTCGCGGTGCTCGTTGGCCAATGCGCCGAGCAGGACAACGGTGTCGAGGTAGACGTGGGGGTTGAGCCATGTCATTGCGGCGCAGGTGATCAGCACGTCGACGAGCCGGGCCGGTCCCTTCTCGGCCGGAGTCAGCCCCGACGGACGCCACGCGCGCCAGGCGGCGAGTAGTCCATAGCCGATGAGGAACAGCGCGCCGCCGTAACGGGCGACGTCGACCGCGGCGGGGTGGGCGTTGATCAGTGCGCCGAAGCCGGCGATGCCCGCCGCGATCAGGACGATGTCGGACACCGTGCACAGTGTCACCACGGCCGCGACATGCTCGCGACGGATGCCCTGGCGCAGCACGAACGCGTTCTGCGCGCCGATGGCGGCGATCAGCGTGAACGAGGCAAGGAATCCGACGACGACAGGGGTGGCCATGCGGTTGACGGTACGAGGTTAGGCTGACGCAGAACAGCTAATGATATTGCGGCTGCATTAGCCTGGCTTATGCGGGGAGACCCAAGTCTGACGGCTGCGGCGGGAACGACGTCTCTTGGCTCCCGCGGTAATCGCCGATCTCGGGAGGCGCCTTGACGCACTGGACGCTTTGGCGAGCACGCCCCACCACCAGGCGCGGTGCGCTAGGAGTTCTGCGGCTCCGGCGGCAACTGTTGGTGGGCGTAGGCCGCGGCTTGCGTGCGGTTTCGCACGCCGAGTTTGGAGAGGATCGCGCCTACGTGCCGGTTGGCCGTCTTGGGGCTGATGAACAGGGCACTGGCGATCTCGGCATCGCTGTGGCCTGCTGCAAGGACTTTGAGTACTTCGCGTTCACGTTCTGTGAGTCCGTATGGATCGGCGATGGTGGCTTTGCGACGGGTATCTGGGCTGCGGCCGCGTAGTTGCGCGAGGCGTTCCTGCGCGCGGCGCGCGGCGGCGCGTGCACCCAGGCCGCGGAACGTGTCCAGAGCGGCTGCGACGGCGTCGACGTCACCGCCGAGCCCGGCGATAGCCATGTCATAGGGACAGCCGAGGCGGGTCCAATCGGCGGCTGCGGCCGCCCAATCGCCGCTGACTTCGAGTCGATACGGCGTGACCGTGTCGGCGGTCGGCGCATCGTCGACCGGACCACCAGCCAGATGGGCCCACCGGCGCAGGTGGCCCACCAACCACGGGTCGGCATGCTCGGCGGCCGCCGCGAGGCCGGCCTGGGCTTCGGCGCGAGCGGCTCCGTCGTCGCCCGCGAGCCATGCCGCTTCGGCCCGAGCAGCCCAGACCACGCCGAGCCGAGCCAGGTCATCGG
>NZ_JAUMSQ010000219.1:0-15760 GCF_030519285.1 Mycolicibacterium arseniciresistens | reverse complement strand
GTCGGCGCACCGCCGCAGCCAGGCCGGGTCAGAGGCGCCGGAGATGATGGCCCGGGTGCCGGTGGCCTGGGAGTTGCCGGAGACGTCGGGCCAGCGCGGTCCGGTGGTCAGCGCGTACACCGGCACCGACGGGTCGGCCAGCAGCGCCGACACCGGCCGGTGCAGCGTCGGCCGGCCGAGCATGATCACCTGCTTGGGCCGCAGCACCCGCAGGGCAAGCGGGTGCAGCGGGTTGGCCGCAGGCGGAGCAGTGGGTTCGGCGACCGTCGGCAGGCCGGCGAGGTTCTCCTGCACACCGGCGCCGTGGCCGGCTATGACGACGGTGTCGGGGGTCAGGTCGATGTCGACCGGCTGGTCGAACGACACCGGCGGCGTGTGTGTCCACGGCCTGCCGTCCGGGCGGCCGGGCGGGACCGGGCTTCCATCGTGGGCGTCGGGCACCAGCGGCTCACGCAGCGGGATGTCGAACTGCACCGGACCGGCGTTGGCGCTTCGCGCGCCGGTGGCCGCCACCAGCACGCGGCACGTCGCGGACCGCCACTGGGCGTTGAGCGAGTCCATCCGTTCCGGGTTGTCCTCGGCGAGGCCGAGGCTGATCATCGCCCGCACCTGCGTACCGAAGTAGCCGAGCTGCTCGAAGGTCTGGTTGGCGCCGGTGCCCAGCAGCTCGTAGGGCCGGTTGGCGCTCAGCACGATCAGCGGCACCCGGGCGTAGTTCGCCTCGACGACCGCGGGTCCGAGGTTGGCGACAGCGGTGCCCGACGTCATCGCCACGCACACCGGCGCGCGCTCGGCGACGGCGAGGCCGATCGCCAGGAAGCCGGCGGTGCGTTCGTCGATCCGCACGTGCAGACGCAGCCGGCCCGCGCGGTCGGCGTCGTTCAGCGCGAAGGCCAGCGGCGCGTTGCGCGACCCCGGGCACAGCACGACGTCACGGACGCCGCCGCGAATCAGTTCGTCGACGACGACACGGGCCTGCGTCGTCGAGGGGTTCATCGCTACAGCTTATCGGCGAAGAAATCGAGCGCCGCTTTGTTGACGGCGTCGGGCTGCTCGAGGAAGCCGAGGTGGCCCGTGTCCGGAATCTCCAGGTAGCGGCCGTTGGGCAGCGCGTCGGCGACCTCGCGGCTGAGGTGGGCGGGCAGCAGGACATCGTCGGCGAAGCCGATCACCAGAGTGCGCTGCCGGATCGCGCCGTAGGCCGGCAACCGGTTCGTCGTCGGGGAGGCGTTGAACTGGCTGCGCGTCCCGGGCGTCGACTTGTTCGGCCACATGGTGAACATCTCGAACCAGTCCTGCACCACCCGGTCGTTGTTCAGCGTCTTCGGGGAGAAGTTCTCGATCAGCCGGATCTTGGCGTCGTAGGCGGCGGGCAGCTCGATGCCCGAGGACTCGAGATCGAGCTCGGCCCGGCGGAACAGCTCACGCGCCTTATCGTGGCGACCGCGGGTGGCCATCAGCACCGCGCTGTCGACCAGCTCCGGGCGCGCCAGCATCAGCTCCTGGGCGATGTAGGACCCCATCGACACACCGACCAGGCGTACCGGCGCCAGGTCGAGCTTCTCGATCAGGGCCGCGGTGTCGGCGACCATCTGCTCGGTGCCGAACCCCTCGGCGTTCGAGGTCGCGCCGATGCCGCGGTTGTCGAAGGTGATGGTCCGGTAGCCGGCCCGGGCGAATGCCGGCACCTGGTGCAGATGCCAGGTCCGTCCGGCGCCGCCGTGACCGGCGATGAACAGCACCGGCTGTCCCTTGCCACGATCGTCGTAAGCCAGATTCACGCCGACGACGCTACCGCCTGGCGAGTTGTGGAACATCAGCCGCGGTGTGCGCGGCCGAGACTCCACAAGTCGCTAGGGGGCGGGGGTGAAGGCGATCACCGGGATGGTCCGGTCGCCTGCGAGCTGCTCGTAGCCGGCGTAACTCGGGATGAACTCGCATGCCAGCCGCCACAGCCGGGCGCGCTCCTCACCGGTGACCTCCTCGGCGACGTAGTCGCCGGTGTGGCCGCCGGCCGACAGCGTCACCCGCGGGTTCGCCGTGATGTTGAAGTACCAGGCCGGGTGCCGGGAGCCGCCGTAATTCGACGCGATCACGATGACCCGGCCGCCGTCGGTGAAATAGGTCAGCGGCGTGGTCCGCCGCTTGCCCGTCCTGGCGCCGGTGTGGATCAGCAGCACCTCGGGCGTCACCATCGCCGAGGACAGCCGCCCGTTGGACAGCCGGAGCAGCGGCCGGTCGATGCGGTGCGCGACGTGCTTGAGTGCCCAGCGCACGGGCTTGGGACTGGTCAGCCGCGAACCGATACGCAGCATCGGCGAACCTGCCGTCGGATCGACCTCGGGGATACCCACGCAGGGCATCGTAGGCGAGGAACGGCCGCACCGAACTACGCTTCGAGGCGTTGCGCCAAGGGCCGGAGGGGAAATGGTCACCACCGAGGAGAACGACGTCGCCGCGCTGCCGTTGGTGCCGGCGAATCCACTGCCGCTGAAACAGCGCCTCGACGAGGTGCGCAAGACCCATACGTGTCAGGTGACGTTCCGCGAGGCGGGCGGTCAGGTCACCCGGGTGACACTTGGGCCGAAGTGGTTCGCGCCGCCGATCGTCTGGGTGATGTCGCCCGCCGGTGCGCGGGACGTGCTGAGCCGCAAGGACGGTGCGTGTGACCGGACGGCCGTGCACCACGAGATGCGAATGCTGATGGGCGACAACCTCGCCGATCTGCCCAACGAGCCGTGGCTGCCCCGCAAGCGCACGCTGCAACCGCTGTTCACCAAGCAGTACGTGCGCCGCTTCGGCGACCACATGTCTCAGGCCGCCGCGATGGTGGCCGACGGCTGGCTCGCCGCCGCGGGTTCCGGCGACGGGGCGGAGGTCGACCTGGACGCCGACAGCCGCCGGCTCACCATGCGGGCGCTGGGCCGCTCTGTGCTCGGCATCGACCTCGACGAGCGTTCCTACGCGTTGGCCGAGCCGCTCAACATCGCGCTGTCGCACATCGCCGACCGGGGGATGCGGCCGATCAATCCGCCACGCTGGCTGCCGCTTCCGTCGCGGCGGCGCGCCGTCGCCGCCTACAGCTCGATGCACCGCCTCGCCCAGGACATCCTCGCGGCGTGCCGCGCCGACCCGGACATCGACGCGCCGCTGGTGCACGCGCTGATCGGCGCGACCGACCCGGAGACCGGGAAGACGCTGTCCGACGACGACATCTGCAACGACCTGATCGCGTTCATCGTCGCGGGCCACGACACCACGGCCACCACCATCGCCTACGCGCTGTGGGCGCTGGGCCACCACCGCGACATCGCCGACCGGGTGGCCGCCGAGGCCGCCGCACTCGGTGACCGCACCCTGACCGCCGACGACGTCGGCCGGCTGCCCTACACCACACAGGTGGTGCACGAGGCGCTGCGGCTGTGCCCGCCGGTGTCGGTGGCCGGCCGGACGGCCATGCGCGACATCGAGGTCGCGGGCTGCCGGGTCGAGGCGGGCAGCATGGTGCTGGTGGGGATCTACGGCATGCAGCGCGACCCGGATCTGTGGGACGACCCGCTGCGATTCGACCCGGAGCGGTTCAGCGCGCAGAACTTCGGGCGCCTCGACCGCTGGCAGTACATCCCGTTCGGCGGCGGGACGCGCACCTGCATCGGCGACCACTTCGCGATGCTCGAATTGGTCCTCGCGGTCGCGACGGTGCTGCGGGACGTCGAGATCACCTCCACCGGCGACGATTTCCCACTCGCCGTGCCGTTCACCACCGTGGCCGACGGCCCGATCCCTGCGCGGGTGCGCGCGCGGCGGTGATTTCGGCGCGGTTTCGTTCGCTCCGCGGCGGTCACCGCGCCGAAGTCGCCGACTTGGAGCGGCGAGACCGGACTGCGGCCAGCGCGCGGTCCCACAGCAACATCGTCGACTGGCCGAGCTGGCGGTGGGTGAACACGGTGTCCTTGGCCAGTTCCGCCGCCGCGGCGGCCTTGGTCGACGCCGACGCCTTGGACATGTGACCGCTGTCGAACGGCGGCTGGGGGTCGTACTCGATGATCAGCTGGGTGACCTTGGCGTGCGCCTCGCCGGCGATCTCACCGGCCAGCCACATCGCCAGGTCGATGCCCGCAGAGACGCCGGCGGCGGTGACCACCTTGCCCTCGCGGACGACGCGCTCGTCGGAGACGGGGATCACCCCGAAGGTCTTGAGCATCGGCACGATCATCCAGTGCGAGGTCGCCCGAAGGCCCTCCAGCACACCGGCTGCCGCAAGGATGAGCGAACCCGAGCACACCGACGTGGTCCAGGCCGTCGTCTCGTGCGCGTGGCGGATCCAGTCCAGCAGCTTCTCGTCGCGGGCGTGCTCCACCGACGTCATGCCACCGGGCACCAGCAGGATGTCGGGCGACGGTGTCTCGTCGAACGAGTGAGTGGCGCCCACGACGAGCACGCCGCTGTCGGCGGTGATCGGTCCGGGCTCGTGCCACACGAAGCGCACCTCGGCGTCGGGCAGGCTGCGCAACACCTCGTAGGGTCCGATGAAGTCCAGTGCGGTGAAACCGGGATAGACGACGATCGCGATCTGCGGCATGGTGATTCCTTCTCTTCTCAGGCGAATGTTCTGCGGTAGTGGTCGGGCGAGACGCCGAGGCGCCGGACGAAGTTGCGGCGCATGGTCTCCGCGGTGCCGAACCCACAGCGGGCGGCGATGGCGGTGACGGTGTCGTCGGTCTCCTCGAGTTGACGGCGGGCCGCGTCGGTACGGATCCGCTCGACGTAGGTGCTTGGCGGCACGCCGACCTCGTCGGTGAAGACCCGGGTGAAGTGCCGCGGACTCATGGCCGCCCGCCGCGCCAGGTCCGCGATGCGATGCGCGGCACCGGGTTCGGCGTCGATGGCGTCCTGCACCTCGCGGATGGGCGTCCGCCTGGCCCGCGGCATCCACACCGGCGCGGCGAACTGTGTCTGCCCGCCGGGCCTGCGCAGGCAGAGCACCAGCCAGCGGGCCACCGTCTGCGCGATGTCGGTGCCGTAGTCGTCCTCGACCAGCGACAGCGCCAGGTCGATCCCCGCCGTCACCCCCGCGGCCGTCCACACCCGCTCGGAGCTGCGCACGAAGATGGGCTCCGGATCGACGGCGACAGCGGGGTATTCGCGTGCCAGCTGTGCCGCGAACGCCCAATGAGTGGTGGCCGGGCAGCCGTCGAGCAGTCCCGCCTCCGCGGCGATGAACGCGCCCGTGCAGACGCTGACGACGCGGCGGGCGTGTTCGGCCGAGGCGCGGACCCAGGCGACGGCGGCGCTGCCTCGCTTCAGCGACGTCGTTCCCCACCCGCCGGGCAGCACCACGGTGTCGACGGGGCGGCGCGCGTCGGGCAGCGGTTGTGCGGCGAAGGCTAGACCGGTGCCCGTCGTCACCGGTTCACCATCCACCGAGACGACCACGACGTCGTAGCCGTCCTCGTCCCGCCCTTCGGCAGCCAGTGCCAGCGTCGCGCCGGTGAACACCTCGAACGGTCCCACCAGGTCGAGCGCCTGCACGCCCGGAAACCCGAGGAGCACCACCGACCGCCGCATGCTCCTCAGTGTCGAGCACCCGGCGCGTGGCGTCTACGCCATGCATCCCACACTTCAGGACACGGCGGTGTGCCCGTACCCGGCTTGGATCCGGCTCGGCTCGACGCGCTCCGACAGCACCCACGGTTGCAGGGCGGCGACCGGACGGCCGTGGTGCTCGATCGTGATGGTCTCGCCCGCCGCGACCCGGCCGAGTAGGCGGCCGGCGCAGGCGCGCAGGTCTGCCAACGAGACCTTGTTGCCGTGCACGTGCTGCGAGTGGTCGACCTTGCGCAGTCGGGCGACGGGCTTGCCCCGCCGGAGCACCTCGAACACCTCGCCGGACTCGGCGCGATCGAGGTAGCAACGGGTGTCGCTGCGCAACTGGCCGATGCCGATCGTCGTCACCGAGATGTGCATGGTGATTCTGCACTTATGTGCCCGCCACCGCCGCACCGATATCGCTCAGAACTTCTTGCTGACAACAGATGTCCAGTCCACCCGACCATGCACCGAACTCTACAGGTGAATGACCATTCCGGATGGATCAGCGGCGACTGGCGGCGGGACCGAGCAGGGTGGTGAGCACCAGTTCCCGCACCACCGCCTGGGACGACTCGGACTCGACATACTGCACGAGGCGGCCGAGATCCACCACCAGGGCGAACGCCGCGTGGACCGCGAACCGCGCCTCACCCTCGGCGAGGTCGGGCCGTGCGGCGGCCAGCTGGCGGACCCAGGCCTCCACGGTGGCGCGCTGCATGTTGTGCAGCGCCACCCGGTCGGGCGCAGGCACGTTCACCCGCTCCGCGTAGTAGACGTAGGCCACCTCGGGACTGGCGAACGACCGGCGCACGTAGGCGTCCACCAGGCCGCCGACCGCGTCGTGACAGTCGACCGCCGCGGCGAGGACGGCGGACACGTCGCCGGAGACCCGGTCGGCCGCGCGGCGGTAGGCCGCGGCCAGGATCGCGCTCTTGCCGGTGAAGAACCGGTAGATGGCCGACGTCGCCAGCCCGGTCGCCTCGGCGATGTCGTCCATGCCGGTGTCGCGGTAGCCGCGGTCGTTGAAGAGCAGCATCGCCGCGTGCAGGATCTGCTCGTATTCGCCTGCGGCGGCGCCCACCGTCCTTGCCGGTGCCGCCGCGGGTACCAGTGCCTCGGCGGGCAATTCCGCGTCGCGGACCGCGCGGGTGATCGCGGCCAGCGTCGCGCGCACGCGTTCGTTCGGCAGTCGCGCGCGATGGTCGGTGATGCTGCCGATGACGCTGAGCACCGCGGAGGACAGTATCCAGCGCTGACGTGAGTCCAGTTCCGGTCGCAGCGACGAAAGTGGTTGCTGCAGCCGGCGGTTCACCAGCTTGATCTGGCTGTTGAGCGTCAACTGGTCGTGCGGTTCGAGGTAGCGGCCCTCCCAGCGGTACAGGCCGCCGCTGGTCCGGTTCTTCAGTGTGGTGTCCACCAGGGCCTCCACCGCACGGTCCCATGTGCGCTCCGGCGGCCCGGTGGTGTCGGAGTCGATGAACGCGGTGCACTCGTCGAGTTGCTCGCCGAGACCGAGGACCGCCGCGCGGAACAGGTCGTACTTGCGGGAGTAGTGCCGGTAGAGGGAGGCCGCGGTGACGCCGACGCGGCCGGCGATGTCCTCCATGCTGACGCCGTGGTAGCCGAGTTCACTGAAGGCCTCCGCCGACACACCGGCGATCTGCTGCTTCCGGTCCTTGGGTCGCTTGCGGCGGTCCGCGCGGACTCCGGCGGCGGGAGGCATGAAAGCACCCTATCCGCCGGTCGCCGCCGGCAGAACAATCATCAGGTTAGTGCTGCGCGAATCACACTTTACCGGGGCTGATCCGACACGGCGATGGCGAACGAGCGTTAACATCATCCCGGTGCTTGGCCCGTCTGGGCCGCGTTGCCGTACCTGCTCGTCGGGGCGGTGAGGCGTCAGCGGGTGAGCGGTAGGCATTCGGTGATCCGGCGGATCCACCAGTCCCGCCGCTCGGGCGACGCGGCCAGCGCCGCCAACCGCGCGGGCTCGGGATCGACGGGACGGGCAGGCAGCCGGCCGTCGACCGGGATCAGTGCTTCGGCCACGTCTTCGACGAACAGGCCGCCGGTTCCCAGCCCGCAGGCGTGTGTGAGCGTCGGCAACGCCGCGGCGGCCAGCAGACCGCGGGAGATGCCGACCGCGGAGTCTAGGGCGCTCGACACCACGACCGGTATCCCGAGTTGCCCGGCGATGTCGAGCATCCGGCGCACGCCGCCCAGCGGAGCGACCTTGACGACGGCGATGTCCGCGGCGTCGGCGCGCACCACCCTCAGCGGGTCGTCGGCCTTGCGGATGCTCTCGTCGGCCGCGACCGCGACGTCGATACGGCGCCGTAGCTCGGCGAGTTCGGGCACTGTGGCACAGGGCTGTTCGAGGTACTCCAGCGGCCCGTCTGCGGTGAGGGCCGCCGCGGCGGCCACCGCTTCGTCCACCGTCCATCCGCCGTTGGCGTCGACGCGCACCGTGGGCACCGACGCCCGCACCGCGTTCACCCGCGCCACGTCGTCGGCCAGAACCTGGCCTGGCTCGGCCACTTTCACCTTCGCGGTGCGCGCACCCGGGAACCGGGCGAGCACCTCGGGCACCTGCGCCGCATCGACCGCTGGCACCGTCGCGTTGATCGGGATGGACGACCGCCGCAGCGCCGGCCGGTCGCCGTAGGCGGCCTCGAGCGCCGCGGACAGCCAGGCGGCGGCCTCCGGCGGCTCGTATTCCGGGAAGGCGCCGAACTCACCCCACCCCGCGGGGCCGTCGATCAGCGCCACCTCCCGCACCGTGATGCCGCGGAACCGCACTCGCATCGGCAGCGCGACGACGTGCAGGCGGTCGAGGACGTCAGCCAGGTCGGGCACGTTCCCATAGTGCCCTCAAGCCCACCGTGCCGGTCAGGCGCCGCCGTATTCGGGACGCAGGATCGGCGCCAGCGCGGCGAGCGGGATGTGGGCCTGCACCGTGCCGCCGTCCATCGCCCACTGCGGCAGGCCGGGCGAGAAGTTCAGCGGAGTGTCGTGGGCGACCGGGTAATCGGGCATGTAGAGGATCAGTTCACTGCCGCTCAGCGCCCACGCCTTGTATCCGCCCGAGTAGACCTTGTCGGGCGTCCAGCGGTCGGCCACGAACGGGTACGTGCCGGCTTGATGTGGTGGCGGGGCAACCGCGAGTGCCTGTTCGACGAACGGTTGCGCCAGTGGCGGAATCGCGGTGAGCGGGTCGACGCCCGGCCGCACCAGATCCGTCAGCTGCAGTCGCCGGCCGCCTGCCGTGTCGAAGGTGAAGGTCCGGTAGGCGTTGTTGAAGTCGGGCCCGTCGGCGTGATACGTCTCGCGGAACACCGCCGACACCGTGTCGCCGCGGCGCAGGATCTGGTAGTTGCCCTCGCCGAAGCTGTCGGCCGCCATGTGCTCGCCGACCCGCCGCCAGTTGTCCACCAGGGTGGTCAGATAGTCGCGTATCACGGGGCCCGCGAGGGGGTCGGTGACCAGTTCCTCCGGGATGGCGACCTTGATGTCGCGGACCGCTTTGCGTTCGGAGAGCACCGAGGTCTGGCAGTACTGTCCGGTCCACGCGCCGCCGAGTTCGCCGCAGAACGAAGCGGCCGACGCCGCGGCGCCCGGCGCCGTCACGACCGCGGTCGCCGCGACGGCCGCCCCGATGAGTGCGCCGAGTCTCACGGCCGTCAGGGGAGTTCGACTTTGCCTGTGCGCCAGGCGCCGTCGACATGCTCCATCGTCATCTTGATGCGGCTCCGGTCGATGCGCGGGTCGGGCATGCTGGTGTTCGTCACCGACTGGTCGACGAAGAGCAGCACCACCACTCGGTCCTTCGACTGTGACTGGACGGCCGACTCCAGGACGACGCCGTGCGCCGTGGCCTTGTTGTCGATGAGCAGTTGGCGCAGCTGCATGCTCGACTGCGAGTACATGTCCTTGAACTCACCGGTGGCGCCGCCGAGCACCTGGTCGAAGTTCTCGTCCACCTTGTTCGCGTCGATGCTGGTGAGCACCTGCGCGTACGCCACGGCGGCCTCGCGGGCCTGCTCACCCGCCCGGGTCGTCGCCCGGTCCTGCCACACGGTCCAGCCGAGGTATCCGCAGCCGGCCAGCGACGCGACGACGACCGCCGCGGCCGCACCGGCGAGTAGCTTCTTGCGCCAATGCCGTTCGGGTGCCTCGACTTCTTCGTCGACCGTGGGGCATGTTGTCGACGAATCGTCCGGATCCCGACGACTCGCCGCACGCTCGGCGTCGGTGTCGGCGTCGGCGTCGGCTTCGGCTTCGGTATCGGATTCACTGTCGGTCGTCACGGTCACGTCGACCTCCTTCTCGTCGGGTTTAACGGGGCGGCTCGATGGGCAGCACGGGACCGCCGTACGGGGTGGGAATCGTGAAGCGACCCTTGGGTGTCGGGTCAGTGGTTCTGCCGAGGTCGGCGCCCGGTGGCGGGCCCGCGGTGTCGTCGCCCGCCGGGCGCGGCGCGTTCTTGGCGCCCCGCACGAGGACGCCGGGATGGTCGTCGCGGCAGTAGGTGTACATGAACGGCTCGGGATAGTCGGCCGCCGACGGTGGCCGGCGCGGCGTGCCGTAGTCGCAGGCGTAGCGCGGGTAGGCGTCGCCGGTGGCCCAGATGCCGTTGTCGTGCATCACGCTGCCGAGTGCGTCGAGCACCGATCCGCGATGCGCGGGGAACAGCGCGTTGAGCGCGGGCACCCGCAAATACAGCAGCTGCGACGTGGTGGTCAGGTTGCCCAGCAGCTGCACCATGGTGTCGGAGTTGTCGGCGAACAGGTTGTCGACGCTGGCCAGCGCCGGCGGCGCCTGTTCGGTGAGCCGCCGGTAGCCCTCCCGCATCCGGTCGATGCCTGCGAGCGTGCTGGCGAGGTTCTGGTTCGCGACGGCGATTCCGGCGTTCTTGTCGGCCGCCAGCGTCAGCACCACCCGGCTGCTGCGCAGCATGCTGGTGGTCTCGGGCAGCACCGAGTCGAGCGTCGACAGTAGGAACGTGCCGCCGTCGATGATGTCGGTGAGCTTGCGCGGGCCCTCGTCGCTCAGGCTCAGCTCACGGCGGATCAGCTCGAGCTTGCCCGGATCGACCTGTGCCAGCATGCCGTCGGCGTCGGCGAGCAGTTGAGCGAGCGGGACCGGAACGGTGGCGTGGCCGATGACACCGCCGTCGCGCAGGTACGGGCCGCTGTCGCTGTCGGCGGCGAAGTCGATGTACTGCTCCCCCGCCGGCGACAGCCCGGACACCCGCACATCGCTCGACGAGGGGATGTCCACCGTCGACTTCACCGCCACCACGGCATTGACTCCCGCCGGGGTGATGTCCAGTCGTTCCACCCGGCCGATCGGCACGCCGCGCAGGGTGACGTCCTGGTCGGGCAGCAGTCCGCCGGATTCCGGCAGTTCGATGGTCAGCCGGTAGGTCGAGGCGAGCGGGTCGATCCGCAACGCACCGATCAGCAGGTAGCCGCCGGCGATGACCAGGGTGAGAGTGAGCGCCGCGGCGGACAGCCATGCCCGGCGGCGGTGGCCGGCGCGGACCAGCCGCACGGCGCGGTCGGCGATCGCGGCGATCATCGCGGCGGCTCCGGTCCGGGGGGCGGCGGCGGTGGCGGCACCGTCACCATCTGGCCGGGTTCGGTCGGGCTGGGCATCACCGGGATCTGCGGCACCCCAGGGCCCTTGCCCACGATGCGCTCCTGCAGCCGCCACAGCGTGTATTGGAACGTCCCGACGAGCTGATGCCAGTTGTACCGCTTCGGGCCGTGCAGGCCGACGTCGCCCTCGAAGCCGATGTCCGGGATCGATCCCAGCACCAGCCGGTCGATGCTGACGCGGGTCGAGATCGCGTTGCTCGACGTCGATTTCACCAGCGGCGGCATGAGCCGGTTCAGCGAGTGCAGGGTGGCGTCCGGTGTCAGCACAACGTCGTTCCACGCCTTGGCGATGGTGTTGGCGTCGCCGATGACACTGCGCCCGCTGGTGTCGGTGCCGGCGATCGACGGGAACTTCCTGAGCTGCTCTGTGGTGTCACCGACCTGTGCCACCAGGTCGGCCACCTGGGTGGTGTGTGCGGCGAGCGTTTCGGTCGCCGGCCCTGCTGCCGCCATCACGTCGGTGATCGTCTGGTTCTTCGCGTCGAGCTGGTCGGCCAGCGCCGACAGATCGGTCATCGCGGTGGAGAGCTGGTCGGATCGTGAATTGAGCTTGGCGAGAACGCCGTTGGTCCGGTTGATCAGGTCGCCGAACGCCTGGCCCTGGTCGCCGGTGGCCTTGCCGAGGCCGTTGATGATGTTGGTGAAGTTTCGCACCGCGCCGCCGTTGACGAGTATCGCGGCCGAACTCAGCACCGATTCGACGGTGGCGGCCGCCGTGGTGGCGTCGAGGCCGATGGTGTCGCCGTTCTTCAGAAGCGACACGCCGGCGCCTGTCCCGCCGGGCGGCTTCACCGCGACGAACACGTCGCCCAGCGGTGTGGCGGAACGCAGTTCGGCGGTACTACCGACCGGCAGCCGCACGCCGTCCATGATGCGCAGGGTGGCCACGGCGGTGTAGTTGCGCGCGACCATCGACTCGAGCTGTCCGACGTCGGCGCCGGCCAGCTTGACCTTGGCGTTGGCCGGCAGGTTGAGGGCGTTGGTGAACACCGCCGTCAGCGTCCAGCCGCCGGAGGTCACACCCGGCGCGGGCAGCGGCAGGCTGGCCAGTCCTTCGGTCGCGCACGCCGAGGTGCTCAGGCACAGCGTCAGCGCCAGCGACGCCACGAACCCGCGACGGACGGCGGTCACTTCTGTCCCATCGCGGCCAGTCCGTCGAGGACGTAGGTCAGCCCGAAGTCGGGTCCGAAGTCCTGCAGCGTTCCTGTGCTGCAGCCGAGTTGACGCAGGCCCATCATGTTGCAGACCTCTTTGATCGCCGCGCTCTCGAACAACACCCGGTCGGTCATCACGCGGACGCGGACCGACCCGTTGACCTGGTCGACGGTGTTGTAGAGGTTGTCGAGCGTCATCGGCGCCACATCGAGGAACTCGGCGAGGTCACGCTGGTGTTCGACGGCGGTGGTCACGGTCGTGTCGCCGTTGCGCACGATCTGCTTGATCGCGTCCCGGTGGGTGTCGAGCACCTCGCCGGCCTGTTTGAGCACCTCATTGAGCTGACGGCCCGTGGTGCCGGTGCCGAGGTTCTCGTCGGCGAGGATCTGGCTGAGCTGACCGATGGTGCTGCCGAAGTCGCGCAGGGTCGCGTCGTTGCGTGCGGCGGCGTCGAGCAGCGAGCTGACGTTGCGCACGATGGTGGTGAGCTGGTCGCGGGTCTGCTCGCCGCCGCTGGCGCTGAGCCGCAACGCCTTCGACAGTTCGTCGAGCGCGGTCTTCATGTCCTGGCCGTTGCCGTCGGCGATCGCGGCGCTGGCGTTCACCACGTCGGCGACCGGGCCGCCGCCGCGGCCGTCGCCGCGCAGCGAGGTGGACAGCTTGTCGAGGACGTCGAGCACCCGCGCGAATTCGACCGGTGTCTTGGTCCGGTTCAGGCCGATGGTGTCGTGGTCCTGCAGGGTGGGGCCGTCGCGGTAGGGCGGAGTGAGCTCGATCTGGCGGTCGGTGAGGATCGAGTTGGACACGGTGACGGCCATCGCGTCCGCGGGCACCTTGACGTCACCGTCCACCGTGAAGCGCACCTCGACGTAGCCGCCCTTGGGGGTGATCTCGGTGACCTTGCCCACCGGCATCCCGAGTACCGCGATCGAGTTGCCGACGTACACCCCTGCCGCGCTGTCGAACTGGGCGGTCACGGTGATCGCGTCGCTGTGGTCCTTCAGATAGGTGACGCCGACCGCGGCGACGATCAGTGCCAGCACCAGACCGGTGACGACGACGCTCAGCAGTTTGGCCCTGCGGCTCATTTGCAGTCCTTGAAGTACTCGATCATGCCGAACTGCTTGGCCCGGCCGCTGATGGCGCACATCCACGAGTCGACGACGAGGCCGTTGGCGGCGTTCAGGTCGACCGCGTTGCCGGTCCCGGTGGCGTTGGCCAGGCCCCTCAGCGCGACCGGGCCCGCCTGCAGCGTGCTGCGCAGCAGATCGTCGTGCTGGCCGAGCATGTCGGAGAGCGCCCGCACGTTGCGCAGCAGGTTCTCCAGCTCGGGCCGGTCGTCGATGACGATGCCGCTGAGCGTCTCGACGAGGTTGGTGAGCGCCTGCATCATGGCGTGGAAGCTGGCACGCCGGAGCACGAACTCGCCGATCAGCTCCTGGCCCTGGCGGACCATGTTGGCGATGTTGGCGTGCTGCCGCTCCAGTGTGCTGCTGACGGTCTGGGTGGTCTTCAGCAGCGACCCCAGCTGGTCGCGACGTTCGGCGACGATCGAGGACAGGGTGTGGATGTTCTGCACGGCCTGCGGTACCACCGGTGGCAGGGTGTGCAATTCGGCGCCGAGCACGCCGAGCGATTCGGCGAACTGGTCGGAGTCGACCTGTTCGTAGGTGGTGGTGACGTCGGCCAGCGCCTCCTGCAGGTCGTAGGGCACCTCGGTGTGCCGGAGGTCGATGGTGCGGTCGGGCAGTTCACCCTGCCCGGCGGGTTGCAGTGCCAGATAACGGGATCCGAGGATTGTCGTGATCTTGATGACGGCCTTGGTGTCCTCCCCCAGCACCACGTTGTCGCGCACCCGCAGGCGTGCCTCGACCCGGTCGCCGACCAGCTCCATGTCGGTCACCTCGCCCACCTGGATACCGGCGATGGTGATCGGGTTACCCGGCTGCAGCGCGGCGGCCTGCAGGAACTGCGCGGTGTAGGTGCGGTAGCCGGCGCCAGACAGTTTCACCAGCAGCATCGCGCCGACGAGCACCGCGATCACCGCGATCGCGATGGCCCCCAGCCACGGCTTGCTGTAATCCTCCAGCGCTCGGCGCCTGCGTGTCTCAGCCATCGGCCATGTTCCTGCACCTCGGGGTGTGCCACGCCCGGTTACCCGGGGTGGCCGCGTTGACGATGATCGGCACCACGTCGTTGAGCCCCGGGAAGAATCCGGTGGCGTTCAGGTCGCACGCATACGCGTTCGCGAAGGCGCCCTCGTTGGTGATGCGGCCGAATCCCTTGAGCAGCAACGGCAGGTTGGCCCCGGTGAACGCGAGTTGCGGTTCGATGCCGACCATGTGCTGCGCGAAGCCCGGTTCGCGAAGGACGAGTTCGTTGAGCGCCGGGTACACCTCGTCGGTGACAGTCGAGAGCTGCTGCGTCACACGCGAGATCGATCCCACGGAGTCCACGAGTTCGGGCCTGCGGTCCTCGAAGGTGGTGATCGCCCGTTGCGTTTGCGCCAGCACCTGGTCGAGGTTGGCGTTCTGAGCCGCCAGGGTCCCGAACACCCGGTCCAGGCTGTCGATGACGTTGCCGAGCACCTGATCCCGGCCGGCGAAGGCGTCGGTGAGCTGTGAGGTCTGGTCGACGAGTGTGGTGATGGCGGACTCGTCACCCTGCAGCGACTGCAGCACGCCCTTGGTGAGGTTGTCCGCGTCGCGCGGGTTGAGCACGCTGAACAGCGGCTCGTAACCGTTGAGCAGTGTGCCGACGTCGAAGGACGGATCGGTGCGCTCGACGGGGATGACACTGCCCGGCGGAAGCGGTCCGGGTTCACCGAGGGTGCCGAGTGTCAACCCGAGATAGCGCTGGCCGACGATGTTCTGGTACGTCACCGAGGCGACGGTGGTGCCGAGCACCTGCTGTTCGGTCTGCACGACGAACGACACCTTGGCCCGGTCGCCCTGCAGTTCGATGTTCTCGACGCGGCCGACCCGCACTCCGGCCATCCGGACGTCGTCGCCCACCCGGAGGCCGTACACGTCGGAGAACATCGCCGCATACGGGGCGGTGGTGCCGGCGACGTCGCGCCGCAGCGTGACGTACACCAGCCAGGTCAGGGTGACGGCCACGACCATGAACAGTGACAGCCCCACCAGTGCGCCGCGGTACTTCATCCGGGGCTCCCTTCCGGTGCGAGCGAGACGGTGGTGCCGCGGGCCATCGGCCCGAGCAGCAGTTGGGTGGCGGGCGTGGCGGGCCGTCCGGTGACCAGGCTCAGTTGCTCGCGTTCCTGGGTGCTGCCGACGGGCCCGACGTTGCCGCCGAACGACGCCGGGGCCGCCTCGGCCGGCAGCGGCGGCGGG
>NZ_JAUMSQ010000218.1:0-15813 GCF_030519285.1 Mycolicibacterium arseniciresistens | reverse complement strand
GGCGGAGGCGGCGGCGCGTTCGGATCGGCCGGCGGAGGCGGCGGCGCGTTGGGCGGGGGCGGCGGCTGTCCGATGAACGTGTTGCCCTGAGGCGGTGGGGGTGGCGGCGGCGTGGGCTCAGGCTGCGCGTTGGCGATCGGCAGGGTGAGCGCCGCCACGGCGATACTCGTCGAGGCCGCGAGCGCCAGCGTCGTCGAGAGACCCTTACGTCGTCGTGCGGAAGTCGCGTCCGGCTGCACCATGGAGAAGAAACTACCGTGTTACCGCCGTGACGCAAGTGTGAGTTGATTAAAAAGTGCTCTGATGAGCGATTGCTGTGATCGAATCGATGCAGCTCAATGCATTCTTGATAGATTGCTGACATAGCAGCTCCCCGGGGCGCCACGCCGGTCCCGGTGGCCGCCCTGGCCCATCGCTCGACGGGCGGTCTGCTCAATGAATCGCATCGCTGACTACCACCGTTACCGACATGTGCCGCGTCGCTCGCGCGTCGGATTTCCCGGGCTAGCTACTGTCCAGTAACATCGGCGCTTGATCGGCGCGCCACCGCGCGCGGATCATCCGCGACGAGGAGGTCAACCGATGGACGTGCTGGTCACCGGAGGCGACACCGATCTGGGACGCGCGATCGCGGCCGGCTTCCGCACCGAGGGCCACACCGTGGTCATCGCCGGTGCGCGCCGCGACGACCTCGAGGTCGCCGCCAAGGAGCTCGACGTCGACTCGATCCTGTTCGACAACACCGACCCGGCCAGCATCGAGGACGCGCGCGGACTGTTCCCGCACCACCTCGACGCCCTGGTCAACGTCCCCGCACCGGGCTGGCAGCCCGGCGACCCCCGGACGTTCTCGCTCGCCGACACGGCGGCGGCGTGGCGCGCGGCGCTCGACACCACCGTGCTGTCGGCCGTGCTCACCACCCAGATCGTCGGTGACCACCTGCGCTCGGGCGGCTCGATCGTCAACGTCGTGCCGGAGAGTGCGCGCCCCGGCAGTGCCGACGCCGCGGTCAAGGCCGCTCTGAGCGAGTGGACCGCCGGTCAGGCGGGCTACTTCGGCACCCGCGGCATCACCGTCAACGCCGTGGCCTCGGGCCGCAGCGCAGACGCCGGTTACGACGGCCTCAGCACCACCCCGCCGTCGGTCGCCGAGGAGTTCGCCCGGCTGTCGCTGTTCCTCAGCACGCCTGCGGCACGCCACATCACCGGGCAGACACTGCATGTCAGCCGGGGTGCACTGGCGAACTTCGGCTAGCGGGTTAGGGTCGACGGAGTGACGATTCGACTCGGACTCCAGATCCCCAACTTCTCCTACGGCACCGGCGTCGCCGAGATCTTCCCCACCGTCATCGCGCAGGCCCAGGAAGCCGAGGCCGCCGGCTTCGACTCGGTCTTCGTGATGGACCACTTCTATCAGCTGCCCGGCCTGGGCACCCCCGACCAGCCGATGCTCGAGGCGTACACCGCGCTCGGCGGCCTGGCCACGGCGACCGAGCGCGTCCAGCTCGGCACGCTGGTCACCGGAAACACCTACCGGAATCCGACGCTGCTGGCCAAGGCCATCACCACGCTGGACGTGATCAGCCAGGGCCGCGCAATCCTCGGCATCGGCACCGGGTGGTTCGAGCTCGAGCACGACCAGCTCGGCTACGAGTTCGGCACCTTCACCGACCGGTTCAACAAGCTCGGCGAAGCGCTGCAGATCATCCTGCCGATGCTCGCCGGCGAGCGGCCGACGTTCAACGGCAAGTACTACCGCACACAGGACGCGATGGCCGAGCCGCGCCTGCGCGACCACATCCCGCTGATGATCGGCGGCAGTGGCGAGAAGAAGACCATTCCGTTGGCGGCCAAGCACTTCGACCACCTCAACATCATCGCGGGCTTCGACGAGCTGCCCCGCAAGGTCCAGGTCGTCAAGGAAGCCTGCGAGAAGATCGACCGCGACCCGGCGACGCTCGAGACCAGCATGCTCGTGATGGCCCTGATCGACGACAACGTCACCGCCGACAACATTCCCGACGACTTCAAGGACCGGGTGGCCTTCGGCGGCGCCGAGCAGATCGCCGAACAGGTCAAGACCAAGGTGCTCGACGCGGGGGTCGACGGCGTCATTCTGAGCCCGGTCACGAACATCGACGGGTACCACCCCGGGCGCATAACGGATGTCGCCGCCGCGTTGAAGCCGATGCTGGCTGGGTAAACAGTCGGTGCGGTGCGCTATCTCACCGCGCCTGCGGGATGCCCGCCCACTAGCCTAGTGGTTGTACTGAACGAGTAGACGTTCGTCGAGGAGTTGCAGATGAGCCACCCCGGAGCCACCGTGTCCGACCGGCACAAGGTCGTCATCGTCGGGTCGGGGTTCGGCGGATTGACCGCCGCCAAGACCCTGAAGCGTGCCGACGTCGACATCAAGCTGATCGCGCGCACCACCCACCACCTGTTCCAGCCGCTGCTGTACCAGGTGGCGACCGGGATCATCTCCGAGGGCGAGATCGCGCCCGCAACCCGGGTGGTGCTGCGCAAGCAGCGGAACGCGCAGGTGCTGCTCGGCGACGTCACCCACGTCGACCTCGAGAACAAGCTCGTGCACTCGGAGCTGCTGGGCCACGACTACGCGACGCCGTACGACAGCCTGATCATCGCCGCGGGCGCGGGCCAGTCATATTTCGGCAACGACCACTTCGCCGAGTGGGCGCCCGGCATGAAGTCGATCGACGACGCGCTCGAGCTGCGCGGGCGGATCCTCGGCGCGTTCGAACAGGCCGAGCGGTCCAGCGACCCCGAACGCCGCGCGAAGCTGCTGACGTTCGTGGTGGTGGGCGCCGGGCCCACCGGTGTCGAGATGGCGGGTCAGATCGCCGAACTGGCCGACCACACCCTCAAGGGCACGTTCCGCCACATCGACTCCACCAGGGCGCGGGTGATCCTGCTCGACGCCGCACCCGCGGTGCTGCCGCCGATGGGCGAGAAGCTCGGCAACAAGGCCAAGGCCCGCCTGGAGAAGATGGGCGTCGAGATCCAGCTCAACGCGATGGTCACCGACGTCGACCGCAACGGCATCACCGTCAAGGATCCCGACGGCAGCGTGCGGCGCATCGAATCGGCGTGCAAGGTGTGGTCCGCCGGTGTCTCGGCGAGCCCGCTCGGCAAGGACCTCGCTGCACAATCGGGTGTCGAACTCGACCGGGCCGGCCGGGTCAAGGTGCAGCCCGACCTGTCGCTGCCCGGCCACCCGAACGTGTTCGTGGTGGGCGACATGGCGGCTGTCGAAGGCGTGCCCGGCATGGCCCAGGGCGCGATCCAGGGCGGCAAGTACGCCGCGCGGCTGATCAAGAACGAGGTCAAGGGCGCCAACCCGGCGTTCCGCGAACCGTTCGAGTACTTCGACAAGGGCTCCATGGCCACTGTGTCGCGGTTCAACGCCGTGGCGAAGGTCGGCCCGCTGGAGTTCGGCGGCTTCATCGCATGGCTGGCGTGGCTGGTGCTGCACCTGGTCTACCTGGTCGGCTTCAAGACCAAGATCGTCACGCTGCTGTCGTGGACGGTGACGTTCCTCGGCCGCAACCGCGGACAGCTGACCATCACCGAACAGCAGGCCTACGCCCGTACGCGCATCGAGGAACTCGAGGAGATAGCGGCGGCGGTGACCGAGACCGAACGGGAGAGGGAGCAGGCGGCTAGCTAGTCAGCCGCTCCCCCTGCCAGGTGGTCAGCCAACCGCCGGCGGCCAGAGCGAGCTCGGTGCCGTTGGCCGCCGGTGCACGGTCCGGGTAGGACAGTTCGCTCACGCATGCGCGCGGCGCGCCGAGGACGTCGTCGGCGACGGTGTCGTCGCCAAGCTCGATGCGATGCCGCAACATCGGTGCGCCGTCCAGGTCGGCGTGCATGGACCCGGACCAGAAGCCGTGGCGCTCACCGGTTCTGCCGATCTGGATCCGTTCGCGCAGGCGGATGCGCCCCGCTCCGGTCAACCGCAGCCGGGTGAGCGTGACATGCCTCGACGCACCGGCCACGACGGTCGGCTGCGGGTCGACGTCCAGCTCGCCCGCCGACTCGATGTCCCAGTGGGCCGTCGATTCCGGCGTGCCGGGTCCGGGCAGCACCATGGTCGCCGCGGCGGTGCGCACCTGCAGCCGGGCGCCGGGTTCGACGACGATGCGCACGGAGATCAGGTCGCCGCCCAGCGGCGTGGCGGCCGCCGACACCAGGTGCACGGTGTCGGGACCGGTGCGCCGGGCGGCCAGTCCCCCGCTGTACTCCAGTCGCGGCGGACGTCCCGGGCAGGCGATGATCGCGACGTCGGACCTCATGGCGCAGGCGCGGACACCGGCGCGCGCAGTTGTTCGGTGACCCAGGCCAGCACGGGGCCCGCGGTCGGGTCCTCGGTCAGCGAGATCAGCGCCGTGGGACGGTCGCCGCGGACCTTGGCCGCATCGCGGCGCATCACGTCGAGGTCCGCGCCGACCAGCGGCGCCAGGTCGGTCTTGTTGACCACCAGCAGATCGGAGAAGGTGACGCCGGGTCCGCCTTTGCGCGGCACCTTGTCCCCGCCGGCCACGTCGATGACGAAGATCTGCGCGTCGACCAGTCCGGAGGAGAAGGTGGCGGTCAGGTTGTCACCGCCGGACTCCACGAGGATGAGGTCGAGGCGGGCGTCCGGACGATGGTGCGCGGCGATCAGGTCGTCGATGGCGTCGAGGTTGGCGGTGATGTCGTCGCGGATCGCGGTGTGCGGGCAGCCGCCGGTCTGCACCGCGGCGATCCGCTCGTCGGGGAGCACGGCGTTGCGGCGCAGGAAGTCGGCGTCCTCGGTGGTGTAGATGTCATTGGTGAGCACGGCCAGCGACAGCTCGTCGCGCAGCTGTCGGCACAGCGCGGCCACCAGTGCGGTCTTGCCGGAGCCGACGGGTCCGCCGACACCGATCCGCAGCGGCTCCCCCGGCGTTCGTTCGCGTCGCGGGCGGTCGCGGTGGTCGTGCGGTTGGCCGTCCAGGAAATGCGGTGGCATACAAGGCCTATCGGTAGTGGAATTACGAGGAGAACAACGGTCGTTCGCGCTGGGCGTGTCGCTCGGCGAGCACGTCGAGCATCGGATCGGACAGCTCGGCGAGTTCCTTGGCGGCCGCCGCCGCGGTCTGGTCGCACAGTGCCGACAGCGCGAAGGTCACGGCGGCGACGTCACCGGGATCCAGCGCCAGCAGTCGCTGCGCGGCGGTCGCCGATCCGGTCATGGTCGTGTACACCACCGACACCGCGGTGTGCTCGGCGCTCAGACCGCTCGCCGCGCCCACCGCGCCGGCTGCCACGGCGAGGTGCGGCCTGACTCCGAGCGGCTGCCAGTCGGTGTCCGGCCACACCCGGCGCGCCAGCCTCAGCAGCCCGCGGCCCTGGGCACGCGATGCCGCCCGCGCGGCGGGCGACGGTGTGCGGGCATCGGTTTCGCGGTCGGCCTCGACCACCGAGCAGGTACCGGTGTGGACGGCGGCCGCCAGGGACGCGGTCACCAGGCCATGGGTCCTGATGCGCCGCACCAGGTATGCGCGCAGCGTTGCCAGGTCGAAGACCAGCCCGGCGGTGACGGCCTCCTCGACGCCGCCGGAGTGCACGTGCCCTCCGGTGGGCAGCCGTGAGTCCGCCAGCGTCAGCAGGGTGGTCAGGGCGGTCATGCGCTAGAAGAGGAAGTAGCGCTGGGCCATCGGCAGTTCGGCGGCAGGCTGTTCCTGCCAGACGTCGCCGTCGATACGCACCGTGAAGGTGTCCGGGTCGACCTCGATGCGGGGCATGGCGTCGTTGTGCGGCATGTCCGTCTTGCCGACCCCGCGCACATCGCCCACCGCGACGAGGCGCCTGCTGACCGCCAGCCGGTCGGCCAGTCTGTCCTCGATCGCCTGAGGCGCCACGAAGTGCACCGAGGTGGCGGCAGCGGCACGTGCGTCGGCGCCGAACATCGGGCGCGGCAGCACGGGCTGCGGCGTGGGGATCGACGCGTTCGCGTCGCCCATCGCCGCCCACGCGATCATCCCGCCCTTGATCACCGCGTGCGGCCGGACACCGAAGAAGGCGGGTTCCCACAGCACCAGGTCGGCGAGCTTGCCCACCTCGACCGAGCCGATCTCGTGGTCCAGCCCGTGGGCGACGGCCGGGCAGATGGTGTACTTCGCCACGTAGCGGCGCACCCGGTTGTTGTCCGCCGCACCGTCTCCCGCCAGGGCGCCACGGCGGCGCTTCATCACGTGCGCAGTCTGCCAGGTGCGCAGCACCACCTCACCGATGCGGCCCATCGCCTGGGCGTCGCTGCCGATCATCGAGATCGCACCCAGGTCGTGCAGCAGGTCCTCGGCGGCGATCGTCGACGGCCGGATGCGGCTCTCGGCGAAGGCGAGATCCTCGGGGACGCTGGGGTTGAGGTGATGGCAGACCATCAGCATGTCCAGGTGCTCGTCGAGGGTGTTCACGGTGTGCGGCCGGGTCGGATTTGTCGAGCTCGGCAGCACGTACGGTTCGGCGGCCACCGTGATGATGTCCGGTGCGTGCCCGCCGCCGGCGCCCTCGGTGTGGTACGCGTGGATGGACCGGCCCGCGATCGCGCCGACGGTGTCCTCGACGAACCCGGCCTCGTTCAGGGTGTCGGAATGCAGCGCCACCTGCACCCCGGACGCGTCAGCCACCCGCAGGCACGCGTCGATGGCCGCGGGGGTCGAGCCCCAGTCCTCGTGCAGCTTGAAACCCGATGCACCGCCCCGCAACTGCTCCCACATCGATTCCGCGCTGACGGTGTTGCCCTTGCCGAGCAGCGCGATGTTCATCGGCCAGGAGTCCAGCGCCTCGAGCATGCGGGCCAGGTGCCAGGCGCCGGGGGTGACCGTGGTGGCCTTGCTGCCCTCCGCCGGGCCGGTGCCGCCGCCGATCAGTGTGGTGATGCCGCCGGCCAGCGCCTCGCCCATGATCTGCGGGCAGATGAAGTGCACATGGCAGTCGATCCCGCCCGCGGTGAGGATGCGGCCGTTGCCTGCGATGATCTCGGTCGACGGCCCGACCACCAGGTCGCGGTGCACGCCGTCCATGATGTCGGGGTTGCCGGCCTTGCCGATCGCGACGATGCGGCCGTCGCGGATGCCGATGTCGGCCTTGATGATTCCCCAGTGATCGATGATCACCGCGCCGGTGATCACCGTGTCGGGGGCGCCGTCGGCGCGGGTCGCGCGGCCCTGGCCCATCGACTCCCGCAGCACCTTGCCGCCGCCGAACACCGCCTCGTCACCGGCCAGTCCCGGTCCGCCGCTGCGGTCCTCGGTGATCTCGACGAACAGGTCGGTGTCGGCCAACCGGATCCGGTCGCCGGTGGTCGGCCCGAACAGCGCGGCGTACCGGGACCGCGACAGGCCGCTCATCGGTTCTCCCCGCTCTTCGCGCAAGCGCTCATCGGTCATCCATCCGACCGGGCGGGGTCAGGCTGAGCCCGTGCACTTCGCGGGTCCCCCGCAACGGCACCGCCGACACCGTCTGCGCCACGCCCGGTTCGAACCGCACCGCGGTGCCCGCGGGGATGTCGAGCCGATGGCCGCGGGCGGCCTGCCGGTCGAAGTCGAGTGCGGCGTTGGCCTGCGGCAGGTGCACGTGACTGCCCACCTGCACGGGCCGGTCGCCGGTGTTCACGACGTCGAGGGACACCCGCTCGGCGCCCTCGTTGATCTCGATGTCGCCGTCGCCGTGCACGATCTCTCCCGGGATCATGGTCACGGGATCGGGTGATGGACGGTGACCAGCTTCGTCCCGTCCGGGAAGGTGGCCTCCACCTGAACGTCCTCGAGCATTTCGGGCACTCCCTCCATCACGTCCTCCCGCGACAACACGTCGCGTCCGCTGACCATCAGTTCCGCGACGGTGCGTCCGTCACGCGCACCCTCGAGCAGGTGGTCGGTGAGGACGGCGACGGCCTCGGGGTGGTTCAGCCGCAGCCCGCGGGCCTGCCGGCGCCGCGCCAGTTCGGCGGCATAGGAGATGAGCAGCCGCTCCTGCTCATGCGGGGTCAATCGCATAGTGCGCGATCCTGCCACGGCGCGGCGCGCTCAGCAGCGCTCGACGGCGGCGGGGTCAGGCGTCGGGCAGGTTCTGCAGACGCACCTGACCGCGGGCGACCATCCGGTCGGTCTCATCGGTGACCGTGATCAGCCACAGCTGCTGGCGGCGGCCGCGGTGGATCGGAGTGGACACCGCGGTCACCGTGCCCGACCGCAGGGCGCGCAGGAAGTCGGTGTTGTTGTTGACGCCCACCACGGTTCCGCCGCCGTTCTCGGAGAGCCACACGTGGGCGGAGACGCTCGCCAGGCTCTCGATCACCGCGCAGTAGACCCCGCCGTGCACGATTCCCCAGGGCTGCAGCAGTTTGTCGGTGATGGTCAGTTGCGCGCGGCCACCGTCGGGCGTCATCTCCAGGTAGGTCACGCCCAACTCGGTGTCGAAACCCTCGCCGAGACCGGCCGGCAATTCTGTGCTCACTCAACGATGTCTACACGTCGACCGCACAAGAAGATTCGGGCGGGTCCCGCACTGTTGCGCGGGACCCGCCCTCGAGGGGACCGGGGGTCTCTGCAGCCCTCAGGACTCCGGCGCGGTCCGTTTGCCTCGTGCCTAAAGAATAGGCAAGGCTGCCCTAATTAAGCAAGCCCTTCCCTCTACCGGTCCGCGCGGCGCCACGGACCGGAAGGCCGAATCCGACCAGCGCGTCCAGCACGGCCTGGCCGCGGCGCATGCTCGTCAGCTCGCTCGAGCCGGCCAGCATGGGCACCTGGGTGGCGGCGCTGACCACGGCGGCGCCGACCATGTGCCACATCGCCGCCTCCGTCATGGCCCCGCCACTGATCTGCACCAGCCGGGTGAACAGCGGCGCGAGGGTGCGGTGGCTGCGGTGGGCGATCCAGGTCGTCAACGCGGCCTCGTTCGGCAGGGCGACGATGCCGTCCCCCGCGCCACGGCCCATCCGGCCGCGGCGACCGAAGTAGGGGTCGTCGGGCAGCGCCCGCAGCGTCGGGTCGACCACGCCCACCCAGTCGATAGCGCCCTCGGAGTCCACGTGCACCCAGAGGTTCTCCAGTCCGGTGTCCCACGCCCGGCCCTCGAGCACCACCAGCGGCACCACCCGGCCGATGACCACGTGGGCCAGCGTCGCCGCCAACTGCTGGGCGACCGCTGCCCGGTTCCCCGTCTCGGAGGCCGCGATGTCGAACATCACCTGTAGCCGCTCGGTGGTGAGCGCCTCGGCCAGGGGCCACCACCTGCGCCGGGAGAGGTCGCCCATCACGGCCACGCCGTAGACGCGGGGGCACTCGGGGTAGAGCTCGCGCAGCCGGCGGGATGACTCGTGCAACGGCATCGTCCGCCTGATGGCCATGCCTGCGATCAGCGGATCGTCGATCAGTACCGTCACTGCACCTCCCGGGCGTCGTCGTCTCGGGTTAGGTTAGCCTTACTATAGTGACCAGGCAACATCGGCCGTCCCCTGTGAGCCGTTTCACAGGGCGGCGGGGCGAGGCCGTTGACCTCGGCCGGAATGCGACGCACAGAAGATGGGGTTCATCTTCGGCGATGGATACGACGCACGGTAGTACGTCCGTAGTACCCTTGATCTACTGCTCAGGAGAGTGAACGGAACATGGCCAAGTTGACGCGTCTAGGGGAGCTCGAGCGTGAGGTGATGGATCACCTCTGGTCCGCTCCGGAGCCCCAAACCGTTCGGCAGGTGCACGAGGCACTGTCGGCGCGGCGTGATCTGGCGTACACCACGATCATGACCGTGCTCCAACGGCTCGCGAAGAAGAACCTCGTGGTGCAGCACCGCGACGACCGGGCGCACCGCTACGCCCCCACACACGGCCGCGACGAGCTGGTCGCGGGCCTGATGGTCGACGCGCTCGACCAGGTCACCGACTCCGGCAGCCGCGAGGCCGCACTGGTGCACTTCGTGGAGCGGGTGGGCGCCGGCGAGGCCGCCGCGTTGCGGCGTGCGCTCGCCGAATTGGAGACCAAGCATCGATTGACGTCGCCGGCTGGCGATCCCGGTACCGGCTGAGGGAGACTGACAGCGTGTCCGCGCTGGCCTTCACCATCGTCGCGCTGGTCCTGATCGGACCGGTGCCGGCAATGCTTGCGCGGGCGTCCTGGCCGATGCGGGCGCCGCGGGCCGCCATCGTGCTCTGGCAGTCGATCGTGCTCGCCGCGGTGCTGTCGGCGTTCAGCGCCGGGATCGCGATCGCGAGCCGGCTGTTCGTTCCCGGCCCCGACGGCCGACCCACCGCCACCATCACCAGTGAGATCGCTGTCCTGGGCTGGCCGATGTGGCTGCTGCTGGTCTTCGTCTTCGCGCTCACGCTGCTCATCGGCGCCCGGCTGATCGTCTCGGTGCTGGAGGTGGCGATCGCCACCCGCCGTCGGCGCGCCCACCACCGGATGATGGTCGACCTGCTGGACATGCCGCGCACCGCAATGCCCGACAACGTCTGCGGCACGGCCGACCTGCGGATCCTCGACGTCGCACAGCCGATGGCGTACTGCCTGCCCGGCATGCGCAGCCGGGTCGTGGTCAGCGACGGCACCCTGACCACGCTCGCCGGCGACGAGATCGCGGCGATCCTCACCCACGAACGCGCCCACCTGCGCGCCAGGCACGACCTGGTGCTCGAGATGTTCACCGCCGTGCACGCCGCCTTCCCCCGGTTCGTCCGCAGCGGCAGCGCGCTCGACGCCGTCCGGTTGCTGATCGAACTGCTTGCCGACGACGCCGCGGTCCGCACGGCCGGCCCCACTCCCCTGGCCCGCGCCCTTGTCGCGTGCGCATCCGGCCGTACCCCCTCGGGTGCGCTCGCGGCGGGTGGTCCGACGACGGTGATCCGGGTCCGGCGCCTCGCCGGTCGGCCCAACAGCCCGCTGCTGGCCGCGACTGCCTATCTCGCCGCGGTCGCCGTGCTGGTGGTGCCCACCGTGGCCGTGGCCGTGCCGTGGCTGACCGAACTCCACCGGCTCTTCACCACCTAGATTCAGCGCCGAGGGATGCATCGCGCTCGAAGACGCGTTCTCAGTCCACACATCGACGAAAGGCTGCTGCATGACCAACTCGGGCACCACCGGTACGGCTCAGATCGGCGTCACCGGGCTGGCGGTGATGGGATCGAACATCGCCCGCAACTTCGCCCGACACGGCTACACGGTCGCGCTGCACAACCGCTCGGTCGCCAAGACCGACGCCCTGCTCGCCGAGCACGGGTCGGACGGGAACTTCGTCCGTAGCGAGACGATCCGCGAATTCCTCGATGCGCTGGAAAAGCCGCGCCGGGTGCTGATCATGGTCAAGGCCGGCGACCCGACCGACGCCGTGATCAACGAGCTCGCCGACGCGATGGAGGAAGGCGACATCATCATCGACGGCGGCAACGCGCTCTACACCGACACGATCCGCCGGGAGAAGGCGATCCGCGAGCGCGGCCTGCACTTCGTCGGCGCCGGCATCTCCGGTGGTGAGGAAGGCGCCCTCAACGGACCGTCGATCATGCCGGGCGGCCCAAAGGAGTCCTACGAATCACTGGGTCCGCTGCTCGAGGAGATCTCCGCGCACGTCGACGGCGTGCCGTGCTGCACCCACATCGGGCCCGACGGCGCAGGCCATTTCGTGAAGATGGTGCACAACGGCATCGAGTACTCCGACATGCAGCTGATCGGCGAGGCCTACCAGCTGCTGCGCGACGGCCTCGGCAAGAGCGCAGGCGAGATCGCCGACGTGTTCGACGAGTGGAACAAGGGTGACCTGGACAGCTTCCTGGTCGAGATCACCGCGAAGGTGCTGCGCCAGGACGACGCCAAGACGGGCAAGCCGCTGGTCGACGTCATCCTCGACGAAGCCGAGCAGAAGGGCACCGGCCGCTGGACGGTGAAGTCCGCACTCGATCTCGGTGTGCCCGTCACCGGTATCGCCGAGGCGGTGTTCGCCCGCGCGCTGTCGGGTTCGGTGACCCAGCGCAAGGCCACCACCGGCCTGGCCTCCGGCGACCTCGGCGGAAAACCCTCGGACGCAGAGCAGTTCACCGAGGACATCCGGCAGGCGCTGTACGCGTCGAAGATCATCGCCTACGCCCAGGGTTTCAACCAGATCCAGGCCGGCAGCGCCGAGTACGACTGGGGCATCACCCCCGGCGACATGGCGACCATCTGGCGCGGCGGGTGCATCATCCGGGCGAAGTTCCTCAACCGCATCAAGGACGCCTTCGACAACGACGCCGACCTGCCCACCTTGATCGTCGACCCATACTTCCGCGACGCGATCGAAGCCGCGATCGACAGCTGGCGCCGCGTCGTGGTGACCGCGACCCAGCTGGGCATTCCGATTCCCGGCTTCAGCTCGGCGCTGTCCTACTACGACGCGCTGCGCACCGAGCGGCTGCCCGCGGCGCTCACCCAGGGGCTGCGGGACTTCTTCGGCGCGCACACCTACGGGCGCATCGACGCCGACCGCGACAAGCGGTTCCACACGCTATGGAGCGGCGACCACAGCGAGGTCGAGGCCTGACGCGCCGCCATTAGACTCGGGGGCGTGCGCTTCCTCCACGATCACCGGCCGCCGTACGACCTGACGTACAACGACGTGTTCGTCGTTCCGGGCCGCTCGGAAGTGGCGTCCCGATTCGACGTGGACCTGTCCACCGTCGACGGGTCGGGCACCACCATCCCGGTGGTGGTCGCCAACATGACCGCGGTGGCCGGACGCCGGATGGCCGAGACGGTGGCCCGCCGCGGCGGCATCGTCGTCCTGCCCCAGGACCTGCCGATCTCGGCGGTGCGGGAGACGGTCGACTTCGTCAAGAGCCGCGACCTGGTGGTCGACACGCCGGTGACCCTCGCCCCGGACGACTCGGTGTCCGATGCCGTCGCGCTGATCCACAAGCGGGCGCACGGCGCCGCGGTGGTGGTCAACGACGGCCGGCCGGTCGGGCTGGTCATCGAGGCCGACTGCGTCGGGGTGGACCGGTTCGCCAGGGTGAGCGACATCGCGGTCACCGACTTCGTCACCGCGCCCGTGGGCACCGAGCCCCGCAAGGTGTTCGACCTGCTCGAAAACGCCGCCGTCGGTGTGGCGGTGCTGACCGGGCCCGACGGCACGCTGGCCGGTGTGCTGACCCGCACCGGCGCCATCCGTGCGGGCATCTACTCCCCCGCGGTCGACGCCAAGGGCCGGCTGCGGATCGCCGCCGCGGTCGGCATCAACGGCGACGTCGGCGCCAAGGCGCGGGCGCTGGTCGAGGCCGGCGTCGACGTGCTGGTGATCGACACCGCCCACGGCCACCAGGTCAAGATGCTCGACGCGATCCGCGCGGTCGCGGCGCTGGACCTCGGGGTGCCGCTGGCGGCGGGCAACGTGGTGTCGGCCGAGGGCACCCGCGACCTGATCGACGCCGGTGCGTCGATCGTCAAGGTCGGCGTAGGCCCCGGCGCCATGTGCACCACCAGGATGATGACCGGCGTCGGCCGCCCGCAGTTCTCAGCGGTGGTCGAATGTGCCGCCGCCGCAAGGGAACTCGGCGCTCACGTGTGGGCCGACGGTGGGGTGCGGCACCCGCGGGACGTCGCGCTCGCACTGGCCGCAGGCGCCGCCAACGTGATGATCGGGTCCTGGTTCGCCGGCACCTACGAGTCGCCGGGCGACCTGATGCGCGACCGGGACGACCGGCCGTACAAGGAGAGCTACGGGATGGCCTCCAAGCGTGCGGTCGCGGCGCGCACCTCCGCCGACAGCGCGTTCGACCGCGCACGCAAGGGTCTCTTCGAAGAGGGCATCTCGACCTCGCGGATGGGTCTCGACCCGTCCCGCGGCGGGGTGGAGGACCTGCTCGACCACATCACCTCCGGGGTCCGCAGCACCTGCACCTACGTCGGTGCCACCACGCTTCCCGAACTGCACGACAAGGTGGTGCTCGGCGTGCAGTCAGCCGCCGGCTTCGCCGAGGGCCATCCGCTGCCCACCGGCTGGTGACGGGTACGCCAGTACGGCGCCCGCCACGCTCACGCTGACCGGCTGACCCGGCGCGACGTCGACGTCGCCGATGCGGCGCACCACCAGCGGCGTACCGTCCGCGAGCGTGACGTGCACCGAGCTGTCCGGGCCGTAGAACCGGTGCGCGGTCACCACCGCAGGCGCCCCGTCCTCGGTCAGCCGCAGCTGTTCGGGCCGCAGCACGACGACCACGTCTCCGTCGTCGACCGGCATCCGCGTCGGATGGGCTCCCAGCACGGTGCGCACCACACCGCCGCGGCACTCGCCACCGATCTCGACGGCCGCACCGACGAACCGGGCGGCCGCCAGGGTCCGCGGCCGGTCGTAGACCTCGGCCGGCGTGCCGGCCTGCACCATCTGCCCGTTCATCAGCAGCGCCACCGAATCGGCGAGCGAGAGTCCCTCGGCCTGATCGTGGGTGACGAGTACGGCCGTGGTGCCGGTGTCCCGCAGGATCGCGGCGATGTCCTCGCGCACCCGCGTGCGCAACCCGGCGTCGAGCGCCGCGAAGGGCTCGTCGAGCAGCACCACCCTTGGCCGCGCGGCGAGCGCACGGGCCAGCGCCACCCGCTGCTGCTGCCCGCCCGACAGCTCGTGCGGCCGGGCGTCGCCGCTGCCGTCGAGTCCCACCACATCGAGCCAGTGCCGAACGGTGTCCGCCGCCTCGGCGCGCCGCCGCCTCGGCAGCCCGAACGCGATGTTCTCCGCGGCGCTGAGGTGCGGGAATAAGGCACCCTCCTGCGGCATGAGGCCGATCCGGCGCCGATGGGCGGGCACCGCCGCGCCGTCGCCGCACACGATCCCGTCTCCGACGCCGACCGTTCCGGCGTCGGGTTCCTCGAAGCCGGCCACGATGCGCAGCAGCGTCGTCTTGCCGCAGCCCGACGGGCCGAGCACCGCGCCGATGGTGCCCGCGGCCACGTCGAGGTCCAGACCGGACAGCACCCGCCGCCCGTCGAACGACTTGCCCAGCCCGCGGATGCGCACACCTGCGGCGCCCGGCATCGGTTGGTCTCCCGCACTCACGTGTCACGCACCTCCACCACCTGCGCACTCCACAGGCCGATCGCGGCCGTCGGGAGCGCGGCGAGTACCACCAGCGCGGCCGCATACGGCGCCGCGGACGCGTAGTCACTGACCGAGCTGTAGGTCCACAGCCGGGTGGCCATCGTGTCGGTGCCGGTCGGCCGCAGCAGCAGCGTGATCGGCAATTCCTTCATGCAGGTGAGCAGCACCAACGCCGCACCCGCGGCGATGCCCGGCGCGGCGCCGCGGGCGGTGATCGAGGCGAACGCGGCGAACGGCCCGCGACCCAGCGAGCGGGCCACCTCCTCGTGCCGCACCGGCGTCGCCTCGATCGCGGCCCGGACCGACCCGACGGCCACCGGCACCAGCAGGACGGCGTAAGCCAGGATCAGCAGCGGCTCACGCTGGTAGAACGGGCGCAACGCCACGACGCCGACCGACACCATGGCGATCGCGATGACGATCCCCGGCAGCCCGTGCGCCACGTAACTCGCCCCCTCGAGCGTCCGGGTCACCGGACTGCGGTACCGCGCCACCAGCACGCCGAGCGGCAAAGCCGCCACCGTGCACACCACCGCCGCCACCGCCGACAACCACAGCGTCGAGACCACCGCGGCCGACCACTCACCGGCATCCCAGCGCGGTCCCGCGGCAAGCAGCCAGTCGGCGAGCGCGACGACCGGGACCACCAGCGCCGCGGCGACGACGACCAGTGCACCCGCCACCGCGACCGGCCGCCACGGCCCG
>NZ_JAUMSQ010000217.1:0-5494 GCF_030519285.1 Mycolicibacterium arseniciresistens | reverse complement strand
GGCACCATCTGGCTGCAGCAGGGGTCCGAGCCGCTGGCCGACGACGCCGAGGATGTGTTGCGCGGCGGGGCGGTACTGGCGGCGCGGGTGCTGTCACGGCTGGCCGCGGCGCCGTCGTCGCACAGCCGCCTGGTGCAGCAGCTGCTCGGCCTCTCCGGCGACGACCCCGGCGACGTGGTGACGACCGCGCGCGAACTCGGCATCGACGCCGCAGGCCGCGCCGCGTTGATCGGGTTCCACGGTGTCGGGGCGGCGGCGCCCCCGGAGGTCGTCGCGCTGAGCGCAGGTGCGTTCCGACGCGATGCGCAGGTGGCCTCGTCGGGCGACCGGGTGTACGTGCTGATCCCCCGCGCGGGCGCGCCGGCGACCATCGGTTCGTGGGCCCGCGGCGTGGTGGCCGCACTGCGCCGGGAACTGGGTCTGAGCCTGCGCGCGGTGGTCGCCCACTCGCCGGAGGGCCTGGCCGGTGCCGCCGCCGCACGCGCCGAGGTGGATCGGGTGTTGGACAGTGCCGCACGCCATCCCGGCGCCATCGCGGAGGTCACCACCGTCGACGAGGCCCGCACCACCGTGCTGCTCGACGAGATCGTGTCGCAGGTTGCCGCCCAGCCCAGGCTGGTGGATCCGCGGGCGCGCGCGTTGCGCGAGCGCGACCCGATGCTGGCGCACACCTTGAGCGCGTATCTCGACGGGTTCGGTGACATCGCCGCGGTGGCCCACCGGTTGCACGTGCACCCCAACACCGTTCGCTACCGCATCCGGCGCATCGAGACGCTGCTGTCGACGTCGCTCACCGACCCTGACGACCGCCTGGTGCTGGCGCTCGGCCTTCGCGCGACCGAGCCCGGCTAGCGCGAACCCCTTTCGGCGAGCAGGCCCCCGCAAGCGGGAGGTGCCCCCCGCAAATTCGCACTTTGCGACCGCAGACTGCGCGAATTTGTGTCTGCTCGCGACCGAACCCTAGACCCGCAGCGCGCCTGCGGCCAGCTCGTCGAACCGCTCGATCGCCTCGTCGCCGTCGGCGTCGATCCCCCGGAGCGGGCCGTGGTCGGCGAGGTAGCGCTGCGCATACAGCCGCGCCACCAACGCTTTTCGTTCACCCCGGCCGTCGGCGCGCTCCCACGCCGCCTGCTCGGTCAGCAGGGCGCCGGCGTAGACGTCTCCCATGAACCGGGTCAGCGGGAACAATCTCGCCTCGGCGACCGCGCCGTCGAGTTTGGTCCACGCGGTGATGGCGGCCTCGAGATCGCCGATGCGCTCCGCCACCAGCCCCGTGACCTCGTCGCCGTCGGACACCGAGACCGCGTCGTGCATCCGGGACAGCAGCGGTTCGTGGGCCTGCGCCCGCTCGATCCCGCGGCGCACGTCGAGGCACAGGATGTTGTCGGGGCCCTCCCAGATCGTGTTGACCTGGGCGTCGCGCAGCAGCCTGGCCACCGGCCAGCCCTCGATGTAGCCGTTGCCGCCGTGGATCTCGATGGCGTCGGAGGCGATGGTGATGCCGAGCCGGCAGACCTTGAGCTTGGTGACGGGCACCGCGATGCGCTGCCGGATGCGGCGGGGCTGGCGGTGGTTGGCGGCGCCGGTGCCGTCGAACACCATGGCCTGGGCGGCCTCGACGTCGACGATCATCTCGGCGAGTTTGCGCCGCATCAGCGGCTTGTCGATCAGCGCGCCGCCGAACGCCTGCCGGTGCCGGGCGTAGCACAGCGACTCGACCAGACCCCGCCGGGCGTTGCCGAGCGCGAACAGCGCGATGCCCAGCCGCGCGGAGTTGGTCAGCTCCATCATCCGGCCGAGGCCCTTGCCGTCGGACGGGCCGGCGTCGGCGTCTGGCTCGCCGGAGAGCAGGAAGCCCTCCGCGTCGACGAACTCGATCTCACCTGACGCCACCGATTTCGTGCCGAGCTTGTCCTTGAGCCGACGGATGCGCACGCCGTTGCGGGAACCGTCGCGACGGGTGCGCAGTACCAGGAAGGTGGCCACGCCGCGCGACGAGTCGGGGGCCCCTTCGGGTTTGGCGAGCACGACGAAGGCCTCGCCGTTGCAGTTCGAGGCGAACCACTTGAAGCCGTTGAGCATCCAGGCGTCGCCGCGGCGGGTGGCCGTCGTCTCCAGTGCACCGAGGTCCGATCCGCCCGTCCGCTCGGTGAGCAACTGGGCGGTCTCGCCTGCCCATTCACCGGAGCCGAACTTGGCCAGCACGTGATCGCGGACATCCGCCGGTGCGTAGGCCGCGACGAGCGACTGCACCATGCCCCCGCCGGTGCCCAGCGCGCAGCCCATCCCGATGTCGGCCTGGTCGAGGAGGTAGTTCGACGCGAACAGCGTCAGGCCCGAACTTTGCCCGGCCGTACGCGCATCCGCGCGCAACGATTGCTGCGCGTCGAGCACCGCGCGCTTGGCCGCGGTGAACGATGCCGGCATGACGACCTGGCCGACGTCGTGCCCCCACCGGTCGTAGCGTTCGAGCCGCGGCGGGTTCCGGTCGGTCTCCTCGGCCCAGCGCGCGACCGGCCCGCCCATCAGCTCGCCCATTCGCGTCAGATGCGGCTCGGCGAAGGCGAGTTCGTCGGGCTGCAGGTAGTAGGCCATGGTGGCCTGCAGCGTGGGATCGGTGTCGTACCAGTTCAGCCCGACCGCGCCGGCGAAGTCCTCGGTGCGGTAGCGGCCCGCCTTATCGTCGGTGCTGAACGGAAGCCGGTCGACGGCCTCGACGTCGTAGTCGCGCATGCCACGACCGTATTACGACGCGGGCCGTCACCGGGGCAGGTCAGGCCGATCGCCGGGTGAGCATCAGGGCGCCCGCCCCGATCACGGCACTGACCACCATCGCGACCGCCATCGGCACCGCCGTGTGGTCACCGCCGATCCCGACCAGTGGTGAGACCACCGCGGCGAGGCCGAACTGCAGCGCGCCGAGCATCGCCGACCCGGTGCCCGCCGTGGTGCGCACCTCGTCGAGGGCCAGCGACGTCGCGTTGGCCATCACCAGACCCAGCGAGGTGACCGTGCCCCACAGCAGCACCAGCGTCGCCCACAGCACCGGTCCGAGCACGGCGTCGAGGAGCAGCAGCGCGGCGAACACGACCAGCAGCGAGGTCCCGAGGGCGAGCAGCCGGCGCTGACCGAAGCGGCCGACGATCCGCGCGTTGAGCGCGTTCATCAGCACGAGGCCGACGGCGTTGGCGGCGAAGGCGATCGCGTACGTGATCTCGGAGAGCCCGAGGACGTTCTGCAGCACGAACGGCGAGGCTGCGATGTAGGCGAACATCACCGCGAAGCTGAACGCGAAGGCCGCGGTGTAGCCGATGTAGTGCCGGTTCGTCAGCACCGATCGGGCGTCGCGCAGCATGGCGGTCACGCCGCCGGTCATCCGGCGTTCCTCGGGATGGGTCTCGCCGAGCACCGCGACGACGCCGACGAACATCGCCGCCGCGAGGCCGGTGATGATCCAGAAGACGCCGCGCCAACCGATGAGACCCATCAGCGATCCGCCGAGCAGCGGCGCCACCACGGGGGCGACGCCGTTGATGATCATCATCAGGCTGAACACCCGCGCGGCGGCGGCGCCGTGGGCCCGGTCGGACACCACGGCGCGGCTGAGCACCACGCCGGCCGCTCCGCTGAACCCCTGCAGGAACCGGAAGACGGTGAGCAGTTCGATGGTGGGCGCCAGTGCGCACGCCGCTCCGGCCAGCACGCACACCAGCGTTCCGGCCAGCATCAAGGGACGCCGGCCGAACCGGTCCGAGAGTGGGCCGATGACGAGTTGACCGATCGCCAGCCCGATCATGAACGTGGTCAGCGTCAGCTGGATCGCCGATGCCGAGGTGCCGAACTCCTCGGCCATCGCCGGGAAGGCCGGCAGGTACATGTCGGTGGCCAGCGGCGCCACGGCGGTCAGCAGCGCGAGCACGCCGAGCCAGCTCAGCGGCAGCGGCCGGGTGGTGGTCTCCGTCGCGGTCTCGGTGCCGCGCAGGGTGGTCCGGGAGTTCATCGCACTCACATCACTATCTATAGATTTATAGCTATTTCCAGAGCTAATATAGCGGACATGGCTCCCCGCCGAGAAGACGTCAATGCGCGTGATGTTCGCGACATCGCTGTGGCCGTCCGGACCGTGGTGTGGTCGCTGCGCCGGTTCGGCGAGCGCCAGGCCGGCCTGGAACCGCTGCCGCACTCCGAGTTCGAGGTGTTGCGCACCGTCTCGGACCACCCGGACATCACCGTGTCCGACGTGGCGCGCATGGTGGCCGTCCAGCCGAGCAACGTCAGCACCACCGTACGGCGGCTGGTCGACCGCGGCCTGGTCGAGCGTTCGGTCGATTCCCGGGACCGCCGGTCGGTCCGGCTACGGCTGACCGCCAGGGCGGCCGGGCACAAGCGGATGATCGACGCGGTCTGGTCGGACGCCGTCCGGGATCAGCTGGCCGAGATGACCGACGCGGAGGCCGACCTGCTCATCAAGGCCGCACCGGTGTTCCAGCGGCTGGCGGCGATGGGCTGACCGCTCAGCGCAGCCGGTCGACCGCCGCCGCGATGGCGTCGTCGGTGGCGGTCAGCGCAATGCGGACGTGCTCGGCGCCGCGGGGGCCGTAGAACTCGCCGGGCGCGACCAGGATGCCGAGCCGGGCGAACCAGTCGACGGTGTCGCGGCACGGTTCGCCTCGCGTGGCCCAGATGTAGAGCCCGGCCTCGGAGTCGTCGACGCGCAGTCCGGCCGCGCGCACGGCGGGCAGCAGGGCGTCCCGGCGGCGGGCGTAGCGCTCCCGCTGTTCGCGTTCGTGCTCGTCGTCGTCGAGTGCGGCGACCATCGCGACCTGCACCGGCGTCGGCATCATCATGCCTGCGTGCTTGCGGACGGCCAGCAGTTCGGCGACCACCGCCGGATCGCCGGCGACGAAACCGGCGCGGTAGCCGGCCAGCGACGACGTCTTGGACAGTGAGTGGATGGCGAGCAGTCCGGTGTGGTCGCCGTCGCAGACGCTCGGGTGCAGTACCGACACCGGCCGCTCGTCCCAGCCGAGGCCGAGGTAGCACTCGTCAGAGGCGACGAGCACGCCGCGCTCACGCGCCCAGCCGACGACCTTGCGGAGGTGATCGACGCCGAGCACCTTGCCGGTCGGGTTGCTGGGCGAGTTGAGGTAGACCAGGGCAGGCGTCTGCGGACCGAGCTGCGTCAGGGAATCCGCGCGGAGCACGTGTGCGCCGGCCAGCCGCGCACCCACGTCGTAGGTCGGGTAGGCCAGCTCCGGCACCACCACCACGTCGTCGGGGCCGAGCCCGAGCAGCGTCGGCAGCCACGCGATCAGCTCTTTCGTGCCGATCGCCGGCAGCACGGCGTCGGGCGCCAGGCCGGTGACGCCGTAACGCCGACGCAGCGCGTGCTCCGCCGAGGCCCGCAGCTCCGGACGGCCCGCGGTGGTCGGGTATCCCGGCGCCGCGCTGCCGGCGACCAGTGCGTCGCGGATGACGGGTGCCACCGGATCGA
>NZ_JAUMSQ010000216.1:0-10375 GCF_030519285.1 Mycolicibacterium arseniciresistens | reverse complement strand
CCCGCAGCTCCGGACGGCCCGCGGTGGTCGGGTATCCCGGCGCCGCGCTGCCGGCGACCAGTGCGTCGCGGATGACGGGTGCCACCGGATCGACGGGCGTGCCGACGGAGAGGTCCACCAGGCCGCCGGCGTGCGCCCGCGCCTGCGCGGTCGCCGCGGACAGCGTGTCCCACGGAAAGGTCGGCAGTGTCGCCGACACCCGATGCCGGGCCCGCTCGCGAGCCGCGTCAGTCGACGTGATCAGCCCTCACCCTGCGGTGGCATCTCCTTGACCGCCGCGGGGTCGTTGTCGGTCTGGCCGACCTTGGAGGCGCCGCCCGGCGAACCGAGTTCGCTGAAGAAGTCGGAGTTGATCTGGGTGTACTGGCTCCACTGGTCGGGGACGTCGTCCTCGTAGTAGATCGCCTCCACGGGGCAGACCGGCTCGCATGCGCCACAGTCGACGCACTCGTCCGGGTGGATGTACAGCATGCGTGCGCCCTCGTAGATGCAGTCGACAGGGCATTCCTCGATGCACGCCTTGTCTTTGATGTCGACGCAGGGTTCGGCAATCGTGTACGTCACCGGGGTCTCCTCAGTCTTCCTGTCTGAATGTCCAGTTGGGCTGCGGTATGTGTCGGGCCCTGAGAGTTCGCCGCAAGTATGAAGGAGCGATACCTGGACGTTCGTCTCAGTGTGCCCTAACTTCACGCGCCGCCCTTACGGGTGGCGCGTGGTTACTGATACTAGACGTCGCACATACAAGTGCCTAGTCGCGACACCACCCCTCGTACCCAACTGCTGGACGATCGCTCAGCGGCGCTCTCCTATGCACTCGGGTGCTGTGCACTCAGTTGCATATGAACGGCCGGCGTTCTACGGTGCGCAGGTGGCACTTCCCCACGCGATCCTGGTGTCGCTGTGCGAGCAGAGCGGTTCGGGTTACGAGCTGGCCCGCCGCTTCGACCGCTCCATCGGCTACTTCTGGTCCGCGACCCACCAGCAGATCTACCGGACACTGCGCACGCTCGAGGAGAACGGCTGGGTGCACGTCACCCCCGTGGTGCAGCAGGGCAGGCCGGACAAGAAGGTCTACACCGTGTCCGAGGAGGGCCGCGCGGAACTCGCCCGCTGGATCGCCGCGCCGCTGACCGGACGCGGCGGCTCGGTCGCCGACAACCGCACCCGCGACCTCGCCGTGAAGGTCCGCGCCGCGAGCCACGGCGACGTGGCGGCGCTGCGGGACCAGGTCGCCGCGCTGCGCACCGAACGTGCGGCGTTGCTCGACACCTACCGCATGTTCGAGAAACGCCAGTTCCCCGACCCGACCCGCCTCACCGGCAGTGCGCTGCACCAGCACCTGGTGCTGCGCGGCGGCATCCGCGCCGAGGAGAGCGCCATCGACTGGCTCGACGAGGTGGGCACCGCCCTGACGCGCGAAACCGAGGAGACCCGATGACGCCGTACCCGACGCTGCTGTCGCCACTGGACCTCGGCTTCACCACCCTGCGCAACCGCGTGGTGATGGGATCGATGCACACCGGCCTCGAAGACCGGGCCCGCGACATCGGCAAGCTCGCCGCCTACTTCGCCGAACGTGCCCGTGGCGGCGTCGGACTCATCATCACCGGCGGCTATGCACCCAACCGCACCGGCTGGCTGCTGCCGTTCGCGTCCCAGCTGACGTCGTCGTCCGAAGCGCGCAGGCACCGCGACGTCACCGCGGCGGTGCACGAGCACGACGGCAAGATCCTGCTGCAGATCCTGCATGCGGGCCGCTATGCGTACCACCCGTTCTCGGTGAGCGCGTCGGCCGTCAAGGCGCCGATCAACCCGTTCCGGCCGCGGGCGCTGCGCGATGTCGACGGCACCATCGACGACTTCGTCCGCTGTGCGCTGCGCGCCAGGGAGGCCGGCTACGACGGTGTCGAGATCATGGGCAGCGAGGGATATCTGCTCAACCAGTTCCTGGCGCCGCGCACCAACAGACGCTCCGACGCCTGGGGCGGCAGCCCCGAGAAGCGCCGCCGGTTCCCGGTGGAGATCGTCCGGCGCACCCGACGCGCGGTCGGCGAGGACTTCATCATCTGCTACCGGATGTCGATGGCCGACTACGTCGAAGACGGCCAGAGCTGGGACGAGATCGTCGCGCTCGCCACCGAGGTGGAGGCCGCCGGGGCGACGATCATCAACTCCGGCTTCGGCTGGCACGAGGCGCGGGTGCCCACCATCGTCACGTCGGTGCCCAGCGGCGCGTTCGTCGACATCAGCAGCGCACTGGCCGAACACGTGAGCGTCCCGGTGGTCGCATCGAATCGGATCAACATGCCCCACGCCGCCGAGCAGATCCTCACCGACACCCACGTCCAGTTGGTGTCCATGGCGCGCCCACTGCTGTCGGACCCCGACTGGGTGAACAAGGCCGCCGGGGACGCCGCCGCCGAGATCAACACCTGCATCGCCTGCAACCAGGCCTGCCTGGACCACGCGTTCGTGCACAAGAAGGTGTCCTGCCTGCTCAACCCCGTGGCCGGCCGGGAGACCGAACTGGTGCTGAGCCCGACGCGACGGGCCAAGCGGGTGGCCGTCGTCGGCGCCGGACCGGCAGGCATGGCCACCGCCGTCGCGGCCGCTCAACGCGGGCACCGGGTCACGCTGTTCGAGGCGGGCGACGCGGTCGGCGGCCAGTTCGACCTGGCCAGGCGGATACCGGGCAAGGAGGAGTTCACCGAGACGCTGCGCTACTACGCCACGATGCTCGCCAAGAACGGCGTCGACGTCCGGTTGCGCACCCGGGCAGGTGTCGACGACCTCGCGTCGTTCGACGAGGTGGTGCTGGCCACCGGGGTGACGCCGCGCATCCCCGAGATCCCGGGCATCGACCACCCCAAGGTGCTGTCCTACGCCGAGGCGATCACCGGCGCCAGGCCGGTCGGCAGATCGGTCGCGGTGGTCGGCGCCGGCGGCATCGGGTTCGACGTCAGCGAGTTCCTCGTGACCGACGAGTCGGCGACGCTGAACCTCAAGGAGTGGAAGGCCGAGTGGGGTGCGGCGGACCCGCAAGAGGCCCGCGGCGCCGTGGTGACCCCGATCCCCGCGCCGGCGGTCCGCGAGGTGTATTTGCTGCAACGCACCGAGGGCGCGCAGGGCCGCCGGCTCGGCAAGACCAGCGGCTGGGTGCATCGCGCATCGCTCAAAGCCAAAGGCGTGCAGCAGCTGTCGAGCGTCAACTACGAGCGGATCGACGACGAGGGACTGCACATCACCTTCGGCCCCAAGCGCCTCGACGCCCGGCTGCTCGCCGTCGAGACCGTGGTGATCTGCGCGGGCCAGGAGTCGGTGCGCGATCTCGAGCACGGTCTGCGCGGCCGCGGCGTCGAACCGCACGTGATCGGCGGCGCCGCGCTCGCCGCCGAACTGGACGCCAAGCGGGCGATCCGCCAGGGCACCGAACTGGCCGCCCGCCTCTAGCCGGTGAGCGGACGACTTAAGCGAAAAGTGTAAATCGCCCGAAAGCCGCGCCCCGCCTGCCAAACTGGCGGAGGTTCCACGTCGGCACCGCTCATCGGCGTGTGGAACCCGCAGGGAAAGGCGGGATCTCGTGTCAGTCAGCACCGAGGACGGCGTCCTGGACGGGGCCCGACCGGACATCCACTACGACCCCTACGACGTGGCGCTCAACCTCGACCCGTACCCGATGTTCGCCCGGATCCGCGAGGAGATGCCGCTCTACCGCAACGACCGGCACGACTTCTACGCACTCAGCCGCTTCGACGACGTCGACGCCGCCCTGATCGACCACGAGACCTTCAGCTCGGCCCGCGGCGCGGTGCTCGAGATCATCCAGTCCGGGATGGAGATCCCGCCCGGCACGCTGATCTTCGAGGACCCGCCGATCCACAACATCCACCGCAAGCTGCTGTCACGGATCTTCACCCCCCGCAAGGTCAGCGCGCTGGAACCGAAGATCCGTGAGTTCACCGCAGGCTGCCTCGACCCGCTGGTCGGGACGGGCCGCTTCGACTTCGTCAAGGACCTCGGCGCGCAGATGCCGATGCGGGTGATCGGCATGCTGCTGGGCATCCCGGAGGCCGACCAGCAGCACGTCGTCGACCACGGCGACTCCACTCTGCGCACCGGACGCGGCGGCAAGATGACCGAGAACCCCGACGGCGCCATCGCCACCGGCGAGGTGTTCGCCTCCTACATCGACTGGCGCGCCGAGCACCCGTCCGACGACATCATGACCGAACTGCTCACCGCCGAGTTCGCCGACGAGACGGGGGCCACCCGGCGGCTCCGGCGCGACGAACTCCTGCTGTACCTCCAGGTGATCGCCACCGCGGGCGCCGAGACCACCACCCGGCTGCTCGGCTGGGCCGGCAAGGTGCTCGCCGAACACCCCGACCAGCGCCGCACCCTGGTCGCCAACCGGACGCTGCTGCCCGCCGCCATCGAGGAGCTGGTGCGCTTCGAACCACCCGCCCCGCACATCAGCCGATACGTCACCCGCGACGTCGAGTACCACGGGCACACCGTTCCGGCAGGCAGCGCGATGATGATGCTGCTCGGCGCCGCCAACCGCGACCCGCGCCGGTTCGGACCCGACAGCGAGTCGTTCGACATCCATCGCGAACCCCACCAGCACGTCGGATTCGGCGTCGGCACACACTTCTGCCTCGGCAACGCGCTCGCCCGGCTCGAGGGCCGGATCGCGCTCGACGAGATCCTCGACCGCTTCCCGGAATGGGAGGTCGACCTCACCGACTCCGAACTCAGCCCGACGTCGACGGTGCGCGGGTGGGAATCGATGCCGGCGCTGCTGCCATGACGGGCCGGGTCGAAGGCAAGGTCGCGTTCATCACCGGCGCGGCGCGCGGGCAGGGCCGCAGCCACGCCGTGCGCCTGGCGCAGGAGGGCGCCGACATCATCGCGGTCGACATCTGCAGGGCCGTCGACGACGTCGTCTATCCCGCATCCACGCCCGCCGATCTCGCCGAGACGGTGGCCCTCGTCGAGGCCCGGGGCCGGCGCATCGTCGCCGCGGAGGTCGACGTCCGCGACTACGACGCGCTGGCGGCCGCCCTCGCCGACGGTGTCGACCAGCTCGGCCGCCTCGACATCGTGGTGGCCAACGCGGGCATCGGCAACGCCGGCAACAAACTACACAAGCTGCGGGAACACATCTGGCAGGACATGATCGACATCAACCTCACCGGCGTCTGGCACACCGTCAAAGCCGCGGTGCCGCACGTGCTCTCCGGCGCAAGGGGCGGATCGATCATCCTGACCAGCTCCGTGGGCGGCATGAAGGCTCACCCGCACACCGGCCACTACATCGCCGCCAAGCACGGCGTCGTCGGCCTGATGCGGACCTTCGCCGTCGAGCTCGGCCGGCATTCGATCCGGGTCAACTCGATACATCCGACACAGGTCAACACGCCCATGGCGATCAACGACGCCACCTTCCGGTTGTTCGCACCGCACAAGGAGAACCCGGGGCCGGAGGACTTCGCGCCGATCTCCCAGATGATGCACACGCTGCCAATCCCGTGGGTGGAACCCGAGGACGTCAGCAACGCCGTGTTGTTCCTCGCCTCTGACGAATCCCGTTACGTCACAGGTGTTCAGCTGCCCGTTGATGCGGGCTGCTTACTCAAGTAACCGATTGAACCCCAATAGTGAGCGGAGACACCCATGCCTGAATTCGACTACGAAGAGCTGAAGAAGGAAGCCGAGCAGTACATCAAGTTCGAGAAGGACATCAAGAACCGCATCGCCTACATCACCTTCAACCGGCCCGAGGAGCTCAACTCCACGACGCTGGGCATGCGCCAGAACTACGCCGACATCATCCACAAGTGCAATGTCGACGACGACGTCAAGGTGGTCGTGATCCGCGGCGAGGGCGACGATTTCGGCAGTGGTGGCGACCTGCCGGAACAGCGCGGGATGATCGAGAATCCCGGTATGCCGCTGCCGCACGAGCTGGCCATCAACGACGACAGCGTCAAGTACCCGCCCGGCGGCTCCTACCGCTACCTGTCGACGGTCACCGACTTCTACGCCAAGGCGCCGGCGGGGAACCGTCCGCTGCAGGAGCTCCGCAAGGTCAGCATCATCGAGGCCAAGGGCTACTGCTACGGCTGGCACTTCTACCAGGCCGGTGACGCCGACCTGGTGATCTCGTCCGACGACGCGCTGTTCGGCCATCCGGCGTTCCGCTACGTCGGCTGGGGACCGCGGCTGTGGTGGTGGGCCGAGACCATGGGACTGCGCAAGTTCTCCGAGATGCTCTTCACCGGTAGGCCGTTCAGCGCCAAAGAGATGTACGACTGCGGCTTCATCAACAGCGTGGTGCCGCGCGAGGACCTCGAGGCGGAGACCCTCAAGTACGCGATGGCGTGCTCGAAGTCCCGGCCCACCGACACCGTCGCGGTGCAGAAGACGTTCCTCGAGATCTACAAGCAGCACAAGGGCGAATACATGGGCAGCCTGCTGACCGGAATGGTCGAGGGCATGCTGCCGATGATCACCAACGACCGCGACAACGAGGTCGACCTCACCGGCGGCACCTTCGAGAAGGGACTCAACAACGTCGTCAAGGACAACGACATGAACTTCCCGCCGGAGTGGCGGCTGAGCCGCTCGGGCCGCGCCAAGCCCTGACCGCCATGTCGGCGCTGAAGGGCCTGCGGATCGTCGAACTCGCCGAGTCGGTGGCCGGCGAGTACTGCGGCAAGCTGCTCGCCGACTTCGGCGCCGACGTGGTGAAGGTCGAACGGCCCGGGCGGGGCAGCCCCACCCGGGCCATGGCACCCCTGATCGACGGCGAGAGTGTGGTGTTCGCCTACCTGAACACCAACAAGCGATCCGTCGTCCTCGATCGCATCACCGACGCCGAGGCCGTGGACGCCCTCGTCGCCTCGGCCGACGCCGTCATCGACGACCACGATCCCGAGTGGGCCGCCGAGGCGTACCGGCGCCACCCGGCGGTGGTGTTCTGTTCGGTGACGGCGTACGGCCGCGGCGCGTCACCCGCTGCGCAGAATGCGCGCAGCAGCACCGTGTTTCACAGCAGCGGCTGGGGCTTCCACACACCCAGCCACGCCGACCCGGCCAGACCACCGCTTCAGGCGCCGGGCCGGCTGCTCACCGACTACGAGGCCGGGCTGGACGCGGCGATGTGCGTCGCCGCATGCCTGTACTCCCGACCACGCTGCGGGGCAGGTGAATTCGTCGACATCTCGCAGCAGGCCGTGCTCGTGTCACGCGCCGACTGCATCCTCGGCAGGTTCCTCAGCGGCGAGATCGCACCGGAGAACACCCGCGACGACTTCGACCAGCAGGGCCCGGCGTCGTTCTTCGCCTGCGCCGACGGACATGTCTACCTGTACATGACCAGCGGCACCCACTGGGCGAACCTCAAGGTGCTGATGGACCACCCGGCATGGCTGGACGACTTCGATGAGGACTGGCTGGAGTTCTCCGTGACCGCCGAGAAGGTCGCCACCTTCCACCGCGGCTTCGCCGGCTGGATCCGCGATCGACGCCGGGAGACGGTAGCCGAGCAGGCGCAGCGCGCCGGTGTGCCACTGGTGCCCGTGAACGACGCCGACGATCTGCACCGCTCGCCGCAGTACCGTCACCGCGGCTTCTTCCGCGACGTGACACATCCGGTCCTCGGCGTCGGCCGGCACCCCACGGTCCCCTACCTGATGAGCGCGTCACCGGCAGACATCACCTGCGCGGCACCGGCTCTCGGCCGCCACACTTCCGAGGTGCTGGGCGAGCGGCGAACCGTCCGGCCGGCACCCGTGCACGCGCCGCCGGCGACGGAGCGCGGTGGTCCACTGGCGGGGGTGCGCGTCGTCGAGCTGACCAAGGTGTGGGCCGGCCCGTATGCCGGGAAGCTGCTGGCGTTCCTCGGCGCCGAGGTGATCAAGGTCGAGAGCGCCGCCCGGCCGGAGGAGATGCGGGCCTACGGCGGCACCGACGTCAACCACGCCCCCTACTTCCTGAGCATCAACCCCGAGATCCTCAGCGTCGACCTCGACATCAAGACCCCCGACGGGATGGCGCGGCTGCGTGACCTGATCGCGCGCAGCGACATCGTGCTCAACAATCTGCGGCCGGGCGCGATGGAACGCCAGGGCCTCGGCTACCGAGACCTAACGGCCGTCAGGCCGGACATCATCTCGGTGTCGATCAAGATGTGGGGCAACGACGGTCCGCTCGGCTACCAGACCGGCTACGCGCCGTGCTTCGCCGCACTGGCGGGCCTCGCCTCGCTGGTGGGCTACGAGGGCGGCCCGCCACTGGGCGCCAGCATGCGCTACGGCGATTCCACGGTCGGCGCCGCCGCCGCCCTCGCCGCCGTGGCGGCACTGCTGCACCGCGAACGCACCGGCGAGGGACAGTTCGTCGACGTGTCCGCGGTCGAGGTGCTGTCGTCGATGATCGGCGACACCCTGCTCGCCCACGACCTGACCGGACGGGTGCCCACACCGGAGGGCAACCGGCACCCCGACATGGCGCCGCACGGCTGCTACCCGTGCACCGGCGGCGACTGGGTCAGCATCGCCGTCGCCGGTGACGCCGAGTGGTCGGCACTGTGCGCCGCGCTGGGCGCGGCCGACCTCGCCGCCGACGAGCGGTACCGCACCACCACGGACCGCCTGCGCCATGCCGCCGCACTGGATGCCGAACTGGCCCGCATCACCAGCGGCCTGGACGCCGCGCCGCTGGCGCGACGCCTGCACGACGCGGGGGTTCCGGCCGCCAAGAGCGCGACGGCGCTCGACGTGATCGGTGACGAACGCCTCTGGGAGCGCGGCCTATACCGCATCGTGACCGACCACCGCGAAGGCGCGCGGCCGGTGCTGGGGCCGTCGTGGCGGATGGCCCGCGACCCCGCCCGCATCGAACACGGCGCACCCGACCTAGGCGAGCACAATGACTACGTGTTCGATGACATCCTCGGCGCGCAGGAGATGCGATGACAGCAGCACTGGCGGGCACCGTGGCCCTGGTGACCGGCGCCAGCAGCGGCATCGGCGCGGCGACGGCGCGGATGCTGGCCGCCCAGGGTGCCGCGGTCGCCCTGCTGGCCCGCCGCGCCGACCGGCTCGCGGAGGTCGCCGCGGCCATCGAGGCCGACGGAGGCAGCGCGCTGCCCGTGCCCGCCGACGTGTCCGACAAGGAACAGGTCACGGCCGCTGTGGCCGCGGCGGTGTCCCGGTGGGGCAGACTCGACATCCTGGTGAACAACGCCGGCCTGATCCGCACGGGCGAGGCGGCCGCGGCCTCCCTCGACGACTGGGACGACCTGGTCACCGTCAACGTCCAGGGCGTGCTGTACGCGACGCGTGCCGCGCTGCCGCACCTCATCGACGCCGCCGCCGACTCGCCGCGCGGTGTGGCCGACGTCGTCACGGTCAGTTCGACCGCGGGGTGGGTGGCCCGGCCCGGCACCGCGGTGTACTCGTTGACGAAGTTCGGCGTCAACGCATTCAACGAGGGACTGCGGCAGGAACTCATCGGCAGCCGGGTCCGCGTCGGAGTCGTCGGGCCCGGCACGGTCGACACCGAGATCAACGACCACCTGCCCGCCGAGTCCCGCGCGGCGATCGAGCAGCGCACCGCCGGGATGGTGAAACTGCGGCCCGAGGACGTCGCCGACGCGGTGACCTACATGGTGACGCGAGACCGCCGGGTGGCCGTCAACCACATGTTGGTGCGCGCCGCCGAGCAGACGTGGTGACCGGCGCCTGGCCCACCGGCGACCACCTCGGGATCGCGTTCCCCGCCCACATCGCCGCCCTGCGTGACGGCGGCCCCGCGTTCCTCACCGAGGCCTTCCGGGCGGCGGGGGCGCTGGACGCCGGCAACCGGGTCGTCCGCGTCGTCGGCTGCGACGAGGTGCCCGGCGGCAGCACCGGGCGCAAGGCGTCGCTGGACGTGGAGTACCTCCGATCCGGACCACCCACGGCACTGTTCGTGAAGTTCTCCCGCGACTTCGACGATCCGGTACGTGACCACGGCAGGACGCAGATGGCCGCCGAGGTCACCTTCGCCACGCTCGCCCAGGCACCCGGCTTCCCGATCGCGGTGCCGCGCACCATGTTCGCCGACTACCACGGCGACACCGGCACCGGCGTGCTGATCACCGAGCGGATCGCGTTCGGCCGCAACGGCATCGAGCCGCAGCACCACAAGTGCCGCGACGACGAGCTGCCGTCGCCGCAGGAGCACTACCGTGCGCTGCTGACGGCGCTGGCCCGGCTCGTCGGCGCGCACAGGTCCGGGGTGCTGCCCGCCGATCTCACCGAGTCGTTCCCCGTCGACCTCAAGGCCGCCGCCGTCGGCGAACCGGCGCCGCTGACCGCCGACCGCC
>NZ_JAUMSQ010000215.1:0-15889 GCF_030519285.1 Mycolicibacterium arseniciresistens | reverse complement strand
GGCGGGGCGTCGGCGGGCGGCGGCTCGCCCGGTGCGGGCGCGGTGCCCTGCTGCGGTCCGTGCTGGGTGCCGTCGGACTCGCTGCCCGAGTCGCTCGAACCGCTGGAACTCGAGTCATCGGTGGTCTGCGACGACGAATCCGACGAGGAGCTGGATGACGAGTCGGATGAGGAGTCCGACGACGAGCCCGACGAGGTGTCGACGGCGTCGGGGAACGGGATCGGCGGCAGATTCAGCCGTTCCTCGGGGATGTCGGGCGGGGGCACCGGCGGCTGACCGTTGATCTGTAGCGGGCCCTTGGCGCTGTTGAGCAGCGTCGACCAGCCGCCGTTGCCGAGCGTCGCGCCGATGCTGCACGACACCTGATGGCTGCCCGCCGCCCAGCTGGGCAGCGAGATCGTGCTGTAGATCAGGGTCAGGGTGGTGCTGCGCAACTGGATCGGCGCCAGGTAGGCGTCGGTCATCCGGGTGCAGGCGTCCTTGATGAACGCGTCCTGCTCTGGCTCCGGCGGAAGGCCGGCGGGGAACTTCTCGGCGAGGTTCACCGAGCCGGTGACCTCCATCGCGTGCGGCGCCGCGCAGTCGACGGGGATGTCGGTCGGCTGGTTGGTCGACGGGTCGATGCCCAGGCAGGTGCCCGCAGGCCACACCTTGGACTGGTCGATCTCGGCGACCTTGCCCTGGAACGCCAGCTGCTGGTTGTTGGGGCCGGGCAGCTGCAGCCCGCACAGCATCCGCCGCTCGCCGTTCTGGCGCCACGCCTTGTCGCCGGACCACAGCATGCTGACGGTGAACCGGCTGTTCGGGTCGAACCGCTGCCCGAGGTAGCGACGCACCGCCGGCTGGCACTGCTCCTGGCTGATCTGCTGGATGCGCGCGGTCGACGGGGGCGGGGCCTCCGGGCCGTACTCGCTGCCCGGGAACGTGCGCATGTCGACCGACTCGGCCACCTCGAATCGGTGCTCACTGCTGCAGTCGACGATCTCGGCTGCGTCGGGGGTGCGGTCCGGCCAGTTCAGGCAGTCGCCGTCCTTGGCGTGGTTGAACGTGTCGTTGCCGCGCGGTCCCAGGCTGATCGCGCTGGCGTTCAGGCCCATGCCGTTGGCGCCCTCGCTGCGGGGCAGCGCGGTGATCAGGCCGGCGATCAGCAGCCCGCCCAGCGCCGTCAGTAGCAGGGCGCGACGGGTCGAGGCGGCCTGCAGACTGTGCCACCATGCCACCCGCTGTCCGGGCGCATCGGGGCCGTCGGCGAGCGGGTCGTGGTGCTCTGGTGCCTCCAACATCCGCTCCATTGTGACAGGCGTGTCAGGTGCTGTGACAAGTGATGCAGTTGTAACGTTATGGGGTTGTGTTGGGAGCCCTGTTCAGCGCGCTAGGTTGACCGGTGTGCCGGCACCCGACGAGGACATCGACCCGGCGCTGAGCGAGCTCGCCGGCCGCCTCTTCGACATGGCCCGCCGCGGCGACGCCGACACGCTCGCCGCCTACCTCGACGCCGGTGTGCCCGTCGACCTGACCAACGGCAAGGGCGACACCCTGCTGATGCTGGCGGCCTACCACGGCCACCCGCGCACCGTGCGTGTGCTCACCGACCGTGGCGCCGACGTCGACCGGCCCAACGACCGCGGACAGACCCCGCTGGCCGGGGCGGTGTTCAAGGGCGAGGACGCGATCGTCGCGCTGCTGCTCGACGCCGGCGCCGACCCGCAGGCCGGCGCGCCGAGCGCGGCGGACACGGCGCGGGTCTTCGGCCAGAGCGGCTACCTCCAGATGTTCGCGGCCACCGGCCGAAAGTAGGGTTGGCACCCGTGATCGACCTCAAGCTGCTGCGCGAGAACCCGGACGTCGTACGAGCCTCGCAGCGCGCACGCGGTGAGGACCCCGACCTGGTCGACGCGCTGCTGCGCGCGGACACCGCCCGCCGTGCGGCGGTCTCGGCGGCCGACAACCTGCGCGCCGAGCAGAAGTCGGCGAGCAAGCAGGTCGGCAAGGCGTCACCGGAGGAGCGGCCTGCGCTGCTCGACCACGCCAGGGCGCTGGCCGACAAGGTCAAGGCCGCCGAGGCGCAGCAGGCCGAGGCCGACGTCGCCGTCACCGCCGCGCACATGGCCATCTCCAACGTCGTGATCGACGGGGTGCCGGCCGGCGGCGAGGACGACTTCACGGTCCTCGAGACCGTCGGTGAACCGCCGCGCCTCGACGACCCGAAGGACCACCTCGAACTCGGCGAGGCGCTCGGGCTGATCGACATGGAACGCGGCGCCAAGGTGTCCGGTTCGCGGTTCTACTTCCTCACCGGCGCAGGGGCACTGCTGCAACTCGGGCTGATGCAGCTCGCCGTCCGGCTGGCCACCGACAACGGCTTCACCCTCGTCATCCCGCCGGTGCTGGTGCGTCCCGAGGTGATGGCGGGCACCGGGTTCCTCGGCGCGCACGCCGACGAGGTCTACCACCTGGAGGCCGACGACATGTACCTCGTCGGCACCTCCGAGGTGCCGCTGGCCGGTTACCACGCCGACGAGATCCTCGACCTGTCCGCCGGGCCGCGCCGCTACGCGGGCTGGTCGTCGTGCTTCCGCCGCGAGGCGGGCAGCTACGGCAAGGACACCCGCGGCATCATCCGGGTGCACCAGTTCGACAAGGTCGAGGGCTTCGTCTACTGCCGTCCCGACGAGGCCGAGGCCGAACACGAACGGCTGCTGGGCTGGCAGCGCCGGATGCTCGAGCTGATCGGGGTGCCGTACCGGGTGATCGACATCGCCGCGGGCGACCTCGGTTCGTCGGCCGCCCGCAAGTTCGACTGCGAGGCCTGGGTGCCCACCCAGCAGACCTACCGCGAGCTCACGTCCACCTCCAACTGCACCACGTTCCAGGCGCGCAGGCTGGCGATCCGCTACCGCGACGACAACGGTAAGCCCCAGATCGCGGCGACCCTCAACGGCACCCTGGCCACCACCCGGTGGCTGGTGGCCATACTGGAGAACCACCAACAACCCGACGGCAGCGTCCGCGTCCCCGAGGCGCTGGTGCCGTTCGTCGGCAGGGAGGTACTGGAACCGTGATCGACCTCGAACTCGACGAACTGCGTTCCTGGTTCGGCTTCGGCGTAGCGGGCAACTTCGCCGGTCACCTCGAACAGGCCGGCGAGGCAGTGGATTTCGTCAATGTGACGTCTGAAGGCGTTGCGCCCAAGGGCATCTTCCCCTGGTATGCGCCGGGCAGCGACGGATTCCTCAACGAGTTCCCGCTGTCGCACGACTCGATCGTGTTGCCCACCAGTGACACTCCGCTCAACCTGCAGATCGAGCCCGAGGTCGGGCTGGCCTGCCGGGTCAAGTGGAACGGCGACACCGTCGCGAGCCTGGAGCCGTTCGCACTCGGCGCATTCAACGACTGCTCGATCCGTCGCCCCGGCGCACCCAAGATCAGCCACAAGAAGAACTGGGGCCCGGCCTCCAAAGGCGTCGCCGCGCAGTTCTTCGACATCAGCGACCTGACACCGGACGGACCCACCGCGACGCTGCGGCTGGTCTGCTACCTGCGGGACAGAGACGGCAAGGAGCACGAGTACGGCGTCGACAGCCCGCTGCTCGGCTACTCCTACTACGGCGAGGTGCTGTTGGACTGGGTGGTCGAGCGGCTGGCCAACCAGAAGGGTTCGGCCGACACGCCGCTCGAGGATGTCGGCGCGCTGATGGTGGCGTCGGGGCACCCCGAGCACGTCCTGATCGGCATCGGCGCGACGCGCTACACCGAACTCGGCGAGTCGACGTTCCTGCAGGCCGGCGACCAGGCGATCGTCCGGGTCTACGACACCGAATCGGACGCGATGTCCGAACTCCGCCAGACCGTCTCGTCCCGCTGAAACCGGAGGCTGCCATGACCTCGACGACGGTCAGCGAGCTGTGGCGCTTCCCGGTCAAGTCGATGGGCGGTGGCCGGGTGGACCACGTCCGGGTGGACGCCCGCGGGGTGCACGCCGACCGGTTGTGGGCGGTGCGCGACCTCGACAAGGACATCACCGCGACGGCCCGGCGGATCCCCGCACTGCTGGGCTGCTCGGCCCGTTACGCCGAGGAACCCGGGCCCGACGCGGGCCCCGGCAACGCGCCGCCGGTGGTGATCACGCTGCCCGACGGCTCCGAGCACACCAGCGACGACCCGCGCATCGACGCGCTGCTCTCCGAGGTCGCCGGGCGGCCGGTGCGCCTCACGGCGTTGCCGCCCGCCGACGACACCAGCGCCCACCGGCTCTCGGTCCAGCAGAGCCGGGCCAATTTCGCCGCCGCGGAGGTCCGCCGGGACTTCGGCCTCGCCGAGTCCGACCCGCTGCCCGACACGTCGGTCTTCACCACCCGGCAGGTGCTCACGCTGGCGCGCTTCTCGACGCCGCCCGGGACGTTCGTCGACCTCGGGGCGGTCCACCTGCTCAGCACCAACAGCCTGGCCGCGCTGTCGGCCGACGGTGCGCCCTACGACGTACGCCGGTTCCGGCCGAACATCCTGGTCACCGTCGACAGGTCGGGCGGCGAGTTCCCCGAGGCCGAATGGACCGGCGCGACACTGAAGATCGGCTCGTCGACGCTGCGCGTCACCATCCCGACCATCCGGTGTGCGGTGCCGACCCGGCCGCAACCCGGGGTGGACACCGACCGGGCACTGGGCCGCAGGCTCTCCGACCGCACCAACCGCTTCCTCGGGGTGTACCTCGACGTCGCCACTCCCGGGATCGTGCGGGTGGGCGACGTGGTGTCCGTGCACCGGGCCGCACCGCCGGGACCGCTGCACCGCGCCGCGGCCGCGGCTGGGCGCACCGCGAAGCGCCGGATGCAGCAGGTGCTCGAGGCGACGGTGCTGCGCGGACAGAACTGAATCGCCGCGGCGGGTCAGGCGTTAGCCCGGTCCCAGATCCGCTGTGTCTGCACGGCGACGCCCGCGTCGTGGGTGCGCTGAAAGTTCCGGCCGCCACGCTCGAACGTCGCGATGACGGCGGGCGGCACCGCCGGCTCGGACAACGGCGCGTCCACCCATCGGCAGGCCCGCACGTGCACGAGATCGACGGCGGCCGCCTCGGCTGCGCCGTCGTAACGGTAGGGACCCGTGATCCGGCCCAGCCGGAACAGGCCGTCCCCGTCGCGGGTCCACACGAAGGAGCCCTCGTCGACGGCGGCGAAGCGCTCGATGCGGCGCGCCAGCCGCTCGTCGTGCTGCTCGGCGGCCAGCGTCACCGCCGCCTCCAGATCGGCGGGCGCGGGCGTCAGCACTCCGCCGAAACCGCAGCGGGACAATGAGAATGCCCGGTCGAGGGCGGCCTGCGGGTCCAGGTCGTCACGCCGCGACCGCATCGGCGCCCGGTAGACGGCTGTCAGCGCTGCCCCAGTAGATCGTCGAGAATCGCGACCAGCGCCTCGGGGCGTTCCGGGGTGAACGCAGGACGCCACCGGTTGTCCTCGACGTCGAGGGTGACCAGCGTGCTCTTCAGCGGCCTGCGGACGTCGAGCGGCAACCACAGCCGCAGATCCGAACTGCCCCAGAGCCGGCAGCGCTGCAGCAGGTCCAGCGGACGCGCCTGATAGCCGCGGATCGACCGCAGCGGGATGACCTTCGAGGTGCCGGACGGGAAGTGGTAGCGGCGCAGGGTGATCGCGTACTGGTCGAGCTGCACCAGCCCGTCGTCGTAGTGCTGCTGCGGTGCGCTCACAGCGCGCGGCTCCGCAGCTCGTGGCCCTTGGTGGTCAGGCACCGGCCGGTCTCGAGGTTCCACTGCCAGCCGTGCAGATTGCAGGTCAGCGTCTTGCCCTCTACCACGCCGAACTTCGACAGGTCGGCCTTCAGATGAGGGCAGCGGCGCTGGAATTCGTAGCCGTCCATGGTGATCGACGCGGAGTCGTCGTGCGCCTCGGCGAACCACCCGTCGGCGTAGGCCACCCGCTCGTCGGTCAGGCATTTGAAGAACGTGTAGAGGTATTCGTTGTACCCGCCGACGCGCCACGCCGTGAACCGGGTGGACAGGAAGATGGTGTTCACCCAGTCCGGTTCGGCGTCACGCAGCACGGTGCGCACCAGCTCCGGCGCGATCTCGAAGCCGTACCGGAACTTCTCGTCCGGGATCGGTTCGCGGACAACCCGTTTCGGGAAGTCGATCACAACGGTTTCACGGCCCATCCGCAACTCCACCGGATAGCCGATGCCGTCGCAGATCTGGTCGCTCTGCAGCATGATCGGCTCGAAGCGCGCCCGCAGCGGCTCGAGCAGCGGCTCGCCCTCGGCGGGCGCCCAGCGGGCCTTCTCGGCGGCCAGCACCGGCGCCATCCGCTCGGCGTAGGCCGCGATGTAGTCGGCCTTGCCGGTGGTGAAGATGGCCTCCACCTCGTCGTCGGGCAGCGGGTGGGTCAGCGAGTTCAATTGTGAGCCGGTCAGATCCGCTGTCGAGCCGGGCATCATCAGCAGGCCGCGGTCGTGGCCGTGCCTGCGCATCTGATCCAGGAACACCATCTGGTCGGGGAAGATGTTCGCGGGATCGCCATGGTCGTCGTTGAGGTGGCGCAGCTCGGGGTCCAGGAAGCACGGCGGCCCCGCCGAGGGCACCACCCACGTCGCCCCGACCTGGGCGATGTACTGCCGGCAGCGGTCCATCTGGCGCTGCCGCTTCTGGATGCCGAACGCCTCCTTGGCCCGGGCAGGCATGTCGTAGACCATCGGATACCAGATCGCGCCGGAGAACTGCAACATGTGCACGTCGACGTGGCCGAAGTCGGCGGCCAGCACGTCGAGGTCGACCGGCCGGGCGTCGTTCATGTTGAAGGCCACGGTCTCGCCGTCGTCGACCACCAGGCCGGAGTCGCCGATGGGCCCGTCGGCGGGCGCCCTCAGCGCGATGATCATCACACCGAGTTCGCCCTTGGGGCCGCTGATGTCGTGGCGCACCGAGTCGGTGGTCTCGAAGAACCGGTGGAAGCCCAGTTCCTCCAGTGCCCGGCGCAGGTCGGGCACCGGGTAGTCCGGCAGCAGGACCGTGGCGTCCTTGTTGACGTACGTGCGCAGGGTGTCCGGGTCGAAGTGGTCTTTGTGCAGGTGGGAGACGTAGAGGTAGTCGACGTCGCCCAGCGTCGCCCAGTCCAGGCCGGTGTTGTCGGGGAACGGGAACCAGGAGCCGAAGTAGGCGGGGTTGACCCAGGGGTCGCACAGGATGCTGCCGGCACGTGTGTCGATCCGGAAGCCGGCGTGGCCGACGCTTGTGACCTGCACTGATGCCCTTTCCACGGGTGCGCTGTTCGGTATCGAGCTTAACGGGAGCGCGGCGCTTCGCCTGCCACGGCCAGGAGTCGCGGGGACCGGCGCGCCGAGTGGGGCCCGCGCCGCGCACTACTCTGGCAACCGTGGAACCGGTATACGGAACTGTCATCCAGCTGGCCCGCCTGGCCTGGCGGCTTCAGGGGCTGAAGTTCACGGTCACCGGGGTGGAGAACCTGCCCGCGACGGGCGGCGCGGTGGTGGCCATCAACCACACCAGCTACTTCGACTTCACCTTCGCCGGCCTTCCCGCGTACCGGCAGAAGAAGGGCCGCAAGGTGCGGTTCATGGCCAAGCGCGAGGTGTTCGACCACAAGATCACCGGCCCGGTCATGCGCAGCCTGCGCCACATCGAGGTGGACCGCGACAGCGGGGCGGCGTCGTTCGACGCGGCCTGCGCGGCCCTGAAGGCCGGTGAGCTGGTCGGCGTGTACCCCGAGGCCACGATCAGCCGCAGCTTCGAGATCAAGCAGTTCAAGTCGGGGGCGGCCCGGATGGCCATCGCGGCGGGTGTGCCGATCGTGCCGCACATCGTGTGGGGCGCCCAGCGCATCTGGACCAAGGGCCACCCGAAGAACCTGTACCGGCCGAAGGTGCCGGTCACGGTGGCCGTCGGTGAGCCGATCGAGCCGACGCTGCCCGCGCACGAGTTGACCGCGCTGCTGCATTCGCGGATGCAGCACCTGCTGGAGCGGGTCCAGGAGTCCTACGGCCCGCACCCGCCCGGCGAGTTCTGGGTGCCGCACCGCCTCGGCGGCGGCGCGCCGTCGCTGGCGGAGGCCAACCGGATGGACGCCGAGGAAGCCGCGGAGAAGGCCGCCGCGCGGGCCCGACGGACCGAGGAGCCGGGACCCGCCGGAGCGCCGGGGTAGCCGCTCATGGAACCGGTGTATCGGACGTTGGAGCTCGTGGCCGCCACGGCCGTGCGCGCCACGGGGTCCCGGATCGGATTTCACGGCCTGGAGAACATCCCGGCGACCGGTGGCGCCGTGGTGGCGATCAACCACACGGGCTACGTGGACTGGCTGCCCGCGGGGCTGGCCGCACGCCGGCGCGGGCGGCGGCTGCGCTTCATGATCAAGGCCGAGATGCAGGACTTCCGGCTGGTCGGCTTCCTGATCAAACGGACCGGGACCATCCCGGTGGACCGGCGGGCCGGGGCGGGCGCCTACGCGGTGGCGGTGCGGCAATTGCGCGAGGGTGAGCTGGTGGCCGTCTATCCGGAGGCCACCATCAGCCGCAGCTTCGAGCTCAAGGGTTTCAAGACCGGCGCGGCCCGGATGGCGCTCGAGGCGCAGGTGCCGATCGTGCCGATGATCATCTGGGGCGTCCACCGGGTGTGGACGAAGGATCATCCGAAGGCGTTGGGCCGCAAGAAGATACCGATCGAGGTGTGTGTCGGTGCGCCGATCGCTCCGCAGGGCGACGCCACCGCGATGGAAGCCGCGATGCGCGAGTCGATGACGGCCCTGCTGGATCGGGTGCAGACGGAGTATCCCCATCCCGAGGGCGCATACTGGGTGCCTCGCCGGCTGGGTGGCACGGCGCCGACCCACGAGGAAGCGGCACGCCTCGATGAGGCCGAACTCGCCGAGCGGGCCCGCAGGCGTGCCGAACGCGACGCCAGGAGCCGTAGATGACGCTGCCCGCATTGATCGCCACCGATGTGGACGGCACGCTGCTCGCCGACGACGAGAAGGTGTCCGCCCGCACCCGTGCCGCCGTGCACGCCGCCGTCGCCGCCGGCGCGGTCTTCGTGCTGGCCACCGGGCGTCCGCCGCGCTGGATCCACCCCGTCGTCGACGGGCTCGGGCTGGCGCCGATGGCCGTGTGCGCCAACGGCGCCGTCATCTACGACCCGTCGACCGACCGGATCGTTTCCGCCCGCACGCTGTCCGCCGACGTGCTGGGCGAGCTGGCCGAGATCGCGGCCCGGGTGATCCCGGGCGTGGGGCTGGCCGTTGAGCGGGTGGGCCGCTCGGCCCACGACGCCGCGACGCCGCAGTTCGTCAGCTCGCCCGGCTACGAACACGCGTGGCTCAACCCGGACAACACCGAGGTGTCGGTGGAGGACCTGCTCAGCGCGCCCGCGGTGAAGCTGCTGATCCGCAAGGCCGGAGCGCGCAGCGCCGACATGGTGGCGGCGCTGGCCCCGCACATCGGCCTGCAGGGCGACCTCACGTACTCCACCAACAACGGTCTGGTCGAGGTGGTGCCGCTGGGCATCAGCAAGGCCACCGGCATCGAGGAGCTGACCCGCCCGCTCGGCCTGGTCGCCGGCGACGTGGTGACCTTCGGCGACATGCCCAACGACGTCCCGATGCTGCGGTGGGCCGGCCTCGGCGTGGCGATGGGCAACGCGCACCCGGATGCGGTCGCGGCGGCCGACGAGGTGACCGCCCCCAACGTCGACGACGGGGTGGCCCGGGTGCTCGAACGCTGGTGGCTCTGAGTCCCTACGGCTCTAGGGATCGATCGCGCGCGGCGCGGTGAAGCGTTCCAGCTGTACCGGCGGGTGGTCGGCGGACGGCGGCGGCAACTCGAGCGGCACCCCGTCGATCACCCGGGTGATGCTGCCCTTCTCCCGGTCGAAGTTGAGCGTGCCGTGCTGGAAGTTCTGCACGATCCACTGCGGTTCGGGGATCTCGGCGCTGGTGGGCAGGCCGAGCGCGCCGCGCTCGAAGCCCAGTGCGCCCCAGGCGTCGTAGATCGCGCCCGCGACCGGGTTGGCGCCGGTGGACGGGGACCAGTAGACCGCGCCGCGCTGGAACCGGACATAGCGCGCGTCACCGGCGCCCGCGGCCTCCGGTGTGGTCGGTGCGCCGAGGGGTCCGGCCATGCCGCCCATCTGGTCCCAGCGGGCGAAGATCGCGCCGCCGCGCAGTGATTCGGCGAGGTCCTCCGGCCCGGGCGGCCGGTTGAAGCGGGCGGCGATGTCGCGCAGCTGGTTCATCGCCGCGTAGGCCGCGTTGCCGGGGCACTCGGTGTTGCCGACGTCGCGGTGGGTGAAGATCGCGGGCAGCCTGGGGGCGGCGCCGCGCGGGAAGTGGGTGAAGGAACCGCCCGCGGAGGTGAGCACGACGCTGCCGCGCGGGTCGACGTGGTCGAGGCCGAGTTTCCAGCCGAGCAGCCGGCCGGTGGTGCGCAGCTGGATGGGGGTGGGCGGCACCTTCTCGAAGTTGCCCATCATCGCCACTCCCCAGGTGTCGACGTTGAAGCCGCCGGTGTGGGAGCCCTCGACGGGACGGTCCACGCCGCCTGCCCGTCCCTCGAACACCTGCCCGTACTTGTCGACCATGGCGTTGTAGGCGACGTCGCACCAGCCCAGCGTGCGGGTGTGGTACGCGTAGATCGACCGGACGATGCCCGCGGAATCCTGCGGGGCGTAGTCGTTGCTGCCCGCCGTGTGGTGCACCACGCCTGCGCGCACCCGGCTGTCGTAGCGGGGCGCGCCGCACCGCATCGACTCGTCGGCGCCCCACTGGCCGCGGGAGATGACGTTGGGCGGCACGCCGGGTGCGGTGACGGCACTGGGCAGCGGGGCGAGGTCCACCGGCGCCTGCGGCGGGCTGATCAGCACCGCGTTGATGTTCTGGGCGAACGGCTGCTCCACCGTGGCGGGCAGGTAGCCGAGGTCGGCGTGCGGCTTGCCCTGCGGAACGGCGCTCGGCGGCGCGTCGAGCGGGCGGGTGACGGCGATCTGCACGGTGGTGGTGCGGCCGACGAACACCGGTTCGGTGCCGCGCACGCCCGCCGACTCCTCGCCGACGCCGTCGAGCGCCTCGGCCTCGTACCAGGGGCCCCACGATCCGTCGGCCTTCTTGGCCCTGACGCGGGCCGAGGTGCCTGACAGGTCGTCGGAGGTGAGGGCGACCAGGGAGAACGGGGTGTCCTGGTGGATCTCGCGGATGGTCTCTCCGCCGCCGAGGCCGGCCAGCGGCTGTTCGGCCAGCTTGGGCGCCTCGATGCCGGGGGCGTCGTCGCGGTCACCGGGCAGGCCGTCGACCGCCAGTGGTAGCAGCAGGGCGGTCGCCGCGACCGCGGTGAAGAGGATCGACGGCGCAGGGCGGCGGGACAGCACGGACTGATGTTACGTATGTGTCAGTTGTTACCAGTGTTTCGACACGTTCAAACATCCGACGAAAATTCCGGGACCCCTGCAACGGCACCGCAGAGCATGGGCGTCTGCGGTGCCGTTCGGGGCCAGGCCTTATGCGGGTGGCGCGGGAGGCGCCGGCGCGGGAACCGGTGGCGGCACCGCACCCTTCATCGCCGACGTGATCGCCGGCATCACCATGCCCTTGAGCAGATCGATGGCCTGTCCGGCACCGAGCTGGTTCGCGGCGCTCGAGAGATCGCCGATGATTCCCGTACTGCCGGTGCTGACCGGGCTGGCCGCGGCCAGTGACGGGTCACCCAGAATCGGGTAGCTGCCCAGCGCCGGATCGGCGATCGGCGCCGAGATCGGGATCTCGCCCGGCAGGCCGAGGCCCGGAGTGCTCGAGATCGGGGTCAGCGCGGGGTCGAGGCCGGGCGTGGTCAGGCCCGGCGCGGCCGCCGGGTCGGTGAGCCCGGGGCTGGTCAGCGCGGGATTGGTCAACCCCGCGTCGGCCAGGCCCGGTGCGGTCGCGGTCACCGGCGGCACGCTCAAGCCGGGCGTGGTCAGCCCCGGCGTGGTCAGTGCGGGCGTCGTCAGGCCGGGTGCCCCCGGTGCGGTCAGGCCCGGCGTGGTGAGTCCCGGTGCGGTCAGGCCCGGCGCGGTCAGACCTGGAGAAGCCAGCGCCGGCGAGGTCAGCGACGGCGAGGCCAGCGACGGGCTCGGGGTCGAACCGGTCAGCACGCCCGTGGGCGACGGCGGCAGGTTGATGCCGAACTGCGACAGGCCCTGGGAGAGCGCGCCGATCAGCTCGCTCGGGAGATCGGTGACCATCGCGGCCTGGACGAATTCACGGTGTTGGGGTGCGTTCCGGTCGGACAGGTCGGAAACGGCGATCACTGCGGCTGGACTTGCGACGGCCAGGGCGGCGAACGCGCTCATGGCTGTCGAGAGCTTGCGTCGACGTCTGTTCGGCACGAAAGTCTCCTCAATACATGGACTACATAAGGTCAGTGCTCGTGCGGTACCGGCGGGTGCCCGGCCGATGCGGGTGTCCGGCTCCCGACCATGTCCGAAGGTCCGGAGGCCGACGTGATCGATGGTACTGGTGTGACTAGTGTGAATAGAGTGACGATATGGAATCGTGAGCTAATCGCGACCTTGCACCGCTGACACCGGGGCGGCGACGCGAGGGACGGTAGGACGGGCCGGCCGCCGGGGTCCGATACCCTGGCTGCCGATGACCGCTCCAGATTCCCGGGTAGCACCGGCCAGCCAGCCGGGGCGCGCCGGACACTTCGACCTGATCGTCGTCGGTTCCGGATTCTTCGGCTTGACCATCGCCGAGCGCGCGGCCACCCAACTCGACAAGCGCGTCCTGGTGCTCGACCGCAGGCCGCACATCGGCGGCAACGCCTACTCCGAGGCCGAGCCGCAGACCGGTATCGAGGTGCACCGCTACGGTGCCCACCTGTTCCACACCTCCAACCAGCGGGTCTGGGACTACGTCCGGCAGTTCACCGACTTCACCGGCTATCAGCACCGCGTCTTCGCGCTGCACAGCGGGCAGGCCTACCCGCTGCCGATGGGCCTCGGGCTGGTCTCGCAGTTCTTCGGCCGCTACTTCACCCCCGACGAGGCGCGCGCGCTGATCGCCGAGCAGTCCGCCGAGATCGACACCGCCGACGCGCAGAACCTCGAGGAGAAGGCGATCTCGCTGATCGGGCGGCCGCTCTACGAGGCCTTCATCAAGCACTACACCGCCAAGCAGTGGCAGACCGACCCCAAGGAACTGCCCGCGGCCAACATCACCCGGCTGCCCGTCCGGTACACCTTCGAGAACCGGTACTTCAACGACACCTACGAGGGCCTGCCGGTCGACGGCTACACCGCATGGCTGAAGAACATGGCCGCCGACGACCGCATCGAGGTGCGGCTCGACACCGACTGGTTCGACGTCCGCGCTCGCCTGCGCGCCGAGAGCCCGGACGCGCCGGTGATCTACACCGGCCCGCTGGACCGCTACTTCGACTACGCCGAGGGCAGGCTCGGGTGGCGCACGCTCGACTTCGAGCAGGAAGTGGTGGACACCGGCGATTTCCAGGGCACACCGGTGATGAACTACAGCGACCCCGAGGTGCCCTACACCCGCATCCACGAATTCCGGCACTTCCACCCGGAGCGGGCGTACCCGACCGACAAGACCGTCATCATGCGGGAGTTCTCCCGCTTCGCCGATGACGACGACGAGCCCTACTACCCGATCAACACCGAGGCCGACCGTGCGCTGCTGGCCGCCTACCGCACCCGGGCCAGGGCCGAGACGGCCTCCGCCAAAGTGCTCTTCGGCGGCCGGCTGGGCACCTACCAGTACCTCGACATGCACATGGCCATCGCCAGTGCGCTCAACATGTACGACAACGTCCTGGCGCCGCACCTCCGCGACGGCGCCCCGCTGACACAGAGCGAAAGCACCGAACAATGAGTGACATCCCCACCGGCGCACTGGATGCCGAGAAGCCCAAGTCGGTCAGCCTGCTGTCGCGGGTGATCCTGCCGCGCCCGGGCGAACCGCTCGACGTCCGCAAGCTCTACATCGAGGAGTCGACCACCAACGCGCGGCGTGCGCATGCGCCCACCCGCACCACGCTGGAGATCGGCGCGGAGTCCGAGGTGTCGTTCGCGACGTACTTCAACGCCTTCCCCGCGAGCTACTGGCGGCGCTGGTCGACGCTCGACTCGGTGGTGCTGCGCGTCGAACTGGTCGGCAGCGCCCGCGTCGACGTGTACCGCTCCAAGGCCACCGGCGCGCGGATCACCGTCGGCGGCACCGAGGCGATCAGCCCGGACGAAGACACCCCCGCGGTCGTCGAGTTCGAGATCGGCCTCGACCCGTTCGAGGACGGTGGCTGGATCTGGTTCGACATCACCACCAACGCCAGCGTCACGCTGCACAGCGCGGGCTGGTACGCACCGACCGCCGCACCGGGACGGGCCAACGTCGCCGTCGGCATCCCGACCTTCAACCGGCCCGCGGACTGCGTCAACGCCTTGGCCGCGCTGACGTCGGACCCGCTGGTCGACGAGGTGATCAGCGCGGTCATCGTGTCCGACCAGGGCACCAGCAAGGCCAAGGACCATCCCGGATTCGCCGCGGCCGCCGCGGCGCTTGGCAGCCGGCTAACCATTCACAACCAGCCCAACCTCGGTGGCTCCGGCGGCTACAGCCGGGTGATGTACGAGGCGCTGAAGAACACCGACTGCGAACAGATCCTGTTCATGGACGACGACATCCGCGTCGAGCCCGACTCGATCCTGCGGGCGCTGGCGATGAACCGGTTCGCGAAGGTCCCGACGCTCGTCGGTGGCCAGATGCTCAACCTGCAGGAGCCGAGCCACCTGCACGTGATGGGCGAGATGGTCGACGCCGAGAACTTCATGTGGACCAACGCGATCAACACCGAGTACGACCACAACTTCGCGAAGTACGCGCTCAGCGACGAGGAGAGCCTGCGCAGCCGGCTTCTGCACCGCCGCATCGACGTCGACTACAACGGCTGGTGGATGTGCATGATCCCGCGCCAGGTCGCAGAGGAGCTCGGCCAGCCGCTGCCGCTGTTCATCAAGTGGGACGACGCCGAATACGGCCTGCGCGCAGGCGAACACGGCTATCCCACCGTCACCCTGCCCGGTGCGGCGATCTGGCACATGGCGTGGAGCGACAAGGACGACGCGATCGACTGGCAGGCCTACTTCCACCTGCGCAACCGCCTCGTGGTGGCGGCCATGCACTGGGACGGCAACATCTCCGGCCTGATCGCCAGCCACCTGAAGGCGACCATCAAACACCTTCTGTGCCTTGAGTATTCGACGGTCGCCATCCAGAACAAGGCGATGGACGACTTCCTCGCCGGCCCCGAACACATCTTCTCGATCCTGGAGTCCGCGCTGCCCGACATCCGCGCGATGCGCCAGCAGTACCCCGACGCGGTGGTGCTGCCGAGCGCGACCGCATTGCCGACGCCGTCGGACAAGCGGTGGCGCAAGAAGATCAAGATCCCCGTGGGTCCGTTGGCGATCGGGACCAGGCTCGCCGCGGGCGTCGCACACCAGCTCAAGGCGCACGACCCGGAGCACCACCGCAGGCCGCAGATCAACGTCGCCACCCAGGACGCGCGCTGGTTCTCGTTGAGCAAGGTCGACGGCGTCACCGTCACCACCGCCGACGGCCGCGGGGTGGTCTACCGCCAGCGCGACCGGGAGAAGATGAACGAACTGCTGCGGGAGTCGCTGAAGCGTCAGGCGCTGCTCGCCCGCAGGTTCAACCGGATGCGCAAGGTCTACCGCGACGCACTGCCGGTGCTGGCGAGCAAGCAGAAGTGGGAAGAGGTCCTGCTGCCCAGCCTCGACGGTTCCGCAGAGGCGCAGCCCGCGGCCGCCGGCAAATGACGGAACCGCCGCGGGGCGAGGACGCCGCGCTGGTGGCCGTGCAGGCGGCGC
>NZ_JAUMSQ010000214.1:0-13444 GCF_030519285.1 Mycolicibacterium arseniciresistens | reverse complement strand
CCGGATCGGCGCCCAGCGCGACCGCCGCCGCCACCGCGTGAACGGCGTTGCCGCGGTTGACCGCGCCCGGCAGGGCCAGCGACATGGGCAGCGTGAGCCCGTCGGGGCCGTGGATGTGGGTGTCGTCGAACCACCACTGCGGCGTCGGCCGCTTGAAATCCATGCCGGTCGAGTACCAGTGTCTGCCGTCGCGGACGATCACCTCGCCCGAACGCGGACACGACACCGAGTCGTTGGCCCAGCTGCCGCCCGCGGCCACCCACACCACGTTCGGGCAGTCATAGGCCGCCGAGGTCATCAGCACGTCGTCGCAGTTGGCCACCACCACGGTCGACGGGTGCCGCGCCAGCCCGGCCCGCAGCGTCCGCTCGATGTGGTTGATCTCGCCGACCCGGTCCAACTGGTCGCGCGACAGGTTCAGCAGCACGATCACCGCCGGATCCACCGCGTCGGCCACGTGCGGCACGTGCATCTCGTCGACCTCGAGCGCGGCAAGCGTGGCGTCGCGGGCCGCGGCCAGCGCCGCGACCAGCCCGGCGTCCATGTTGGCGCCCTCGGCGTTGGTCGCCACCGGTCCGAGAGTGCCCAGCGCGGCGGCGGTCATCCGGGTGGTGGTCGACTTGCCGTTGGTGCCGGTGATGACGACGCTGCGGCGGGCCTGCCCGAGCTGGCGCAGGATCGACCGGTCCAGCGTCATCGCTACCAGGCCGCCGATCATCGCCCCCGCGCCGCGACCGGTGACCCGCGACGCCCAGCGCGCCGCGGATCCCGCGCCGAGCGCAATTCGACCGCGAGTGGTGACCATCCCCGGCATTTTAGGTGTCCGACACGCTGGGCCGCCGGGCGAGGGATGTCGGACCCCCGTGCCATCCTGGCCAGGTGAGCCAAACGCGCGCCGAATGTCGCCGGCCGAGCGGCTCCTGGGGCCGGCCCGCTGTGGAGGACGGATCCGGCTGGGCCGTCGTCGACGTGGAGACCTCGGGTTTCCAGCCCGGGCAGGCCCGCATCGTCAGCATCGCCGCACTCGCGGTCGGTGACGACGGCAACGTCGAGCGCAGCGTCGCGACGCTGCTGAACCCGGGCGTCGACCCCGGGCCCACGCATGTGCACGGCCTCACCGCCGAGATGCTGGAGGGGCAGCCGAGCTTCGGCGACGTGGTCGACGACGTGCGAGCCGTCCTCGCGGGCCGCACGCTGGTCGCGCACAATGTCGCCTTCGACTACTCGTTCCTGGCGGCGGAGGCCGAACTCGTCGGCGCCGAGCTGCCGGTGGACACCGTGATGTGCACCGTCGAGCTGGCCCGCCGGCTTCAACTCGGCACCGAGAACCTGCGCCTGGAGACGCTGGCCGCGCACTGGGGCGTGCCGCAGCTGCGGCCGCACGACGCCCTCGACGACGCACAGGTGCTCGCCCAGATCCTCAAGCCGACCCTGGCGCGGGCCCGCGAGCGGAGGGCATGGCTGCCGGTGCGCCCGGCCACCCGGCGGCGTTGGCCCAACGGCCAGGTCACCCACGACGAGCTGCGGCCACTGAAGATGCTCGCGTCACGGCTGCCGTGCCCGTACGCCAACCCGGGCCGGTTCGTCGCCGGACGGCCGCTGGTGCAGGGCATGCGGGTCGGCCTGTCGGCCGAGGTGAAGCGCACCCACGAGGAACTGATCGAACGGATCGTGCACGCCGGGCTGTCCTACTCCGAGGCCGTCGACCTGGAGACGTCCCTGGTGATCTGCAACGAGGCCGAACCCGAGCAGGGCAAGGGATACCACGCCCGCGACCTCGGCGTGCCGCTCGTCACCGACACCGAGTTCATGCGCTGCCTCGACGCGGTGGTCGGCGGCACCGGCATCGAGGAGTTCGCCGCCGCCACGCCTACCGGCGAGCAGTTCGCCCTGTTCTGATCACGCGGCGGCGTTGCGGCTGCGCCATTCCCGTGGCGAGGCCCCGTGCGTTCGGCGGAAAGCCCTGCTGAAGTAGGCCGCGTCCGGCATCCCGACCCGGCGGCCGATCTCCTGGATCGGAAGGTCGGTGTCCGCCAGCAGCGTGCGCGCCTCGATCATCCGGCGCTCGAGGATCCAGTCCTGAACCGTGCGCCCCGTGCGGCGGCGCACGACCGTGGTCAGGTGCCCGGCGGTCAGGTTCAATTCGCGCGCCACGTCGCGCAGCGACAGCGGCTCGCCGATGTGCCGCTCGATCACCGCGAACACGTCGGCCAGCAGCGGCTCACCGCTGCGCCGCAGGTCGCCCACCACGTCGTCGGCCAGGCGCGCGACGTCGATCAGCAGCAGCGTCAACTCGGCCAGTGCCGCCTGCCGGTATCCGGGCTGCCGTACGGCCAGTTCGGACTCGATCGACGCGATCGCGGCGTCCCAGCGCGGCCTGCGACCGGCGGGCACGTGCAACCGCATGAGCCCGCCGCGCTGGCCGTGCAGGAAGGGGAACAGCAGGGGATGTGACCGCCAGGTCGGCCATGGCGAGCCGGCATCCTCGCCGAGCGCCGATGCGTCGAAGAAGATGCCGATGCCGTCGCCGTCGCGGTGCACCTGCAGCGGGTCGACGGCCGCGCCTGCCGCCACGACGTAGAGGGCGCCGGTCGCCGGGAGGTACCAGAGCACCGGGAAGTCGTGGATGTGCCTGCGGTGCTCGACCACGTCGCCGTCGGTGAGGCGGACTACCGACAGCGGCGGGGTGCTGTCGGCGGCCGGATAGGCGTACACGGGCACCCCGTCGCGGTGACGGATCAAACGGGACGGCATGAGACGAAGATAATCCAAGTTTCGGCGATGATCGAGCAACACCGCTATGCGCAACAGGATCACGATGGATCCATGACGAAAGATCGGTCAATCGACTACATACCCGCCGCAGGACGCGACGCGTTCCTGCCGGGGTACGACCTGCTCACCCGGGTGCTCGGCATGCGGCCGGCCTACCGTGCGCTCATCGACCAGGCCGGGCTCGCCGACGGCCTGCAGGTCCTCGAGATCGGCTGCGGCACCGGCAATGTGACCGTCAGCGCGAAGCGCTCACATCCCGGCGCGCAGTTCACCGGATCGGATCCCGATCCCCGTGCCCTCGACCGGGCCCGCCGAAAGGCCCGCGGCCTGAGCGGAATCCGCTTCGAACGCGGCTATGCGCAGCGGCTGCCGTACCCCGACGGCAGCTTCGACCGGGTGCTGTCGTCGATGATGCTGCACCATCTCGACGAGGACACCAAGGCACAGGCTGCCGCCGAGGCGTTCCGCGTGCTGCGGCCCGGCGGCAGCCTGCACGTCGTCGACATCGTCGGTCACCCGCACGGCCACGGCGGCGCGATCCCAAAGCTGCTGAGCTCAGCAGGGTTCGACGTCGACGAGGTGGGCAGCCACCGACTGCGGCTGTTCGGGCGGGTGAAGCGCTACCGCGCCGTTCGGGGCTAGCGGGCCGCCCGGTTGACGGCCGACACCACCGCACGCAGCGATGCCGTGGTGATCGACGTCGCGATGCCGACGCCCCAGACGGTCCGGCCGCCCACCGACGCCTCGACGTACGCGGCGGCCTGGGCCTCCTCGCCCGCCGAGAGGGCGTGCTCGGAGTAGTCCAGCACGGACACGTCGAAGCCGATGGCGCCAAGGGCGTCGACGAACGCGGCGAGCGGACCGTTGCCCGCGCCGACGATCTCGCGCTCTTCGCCGTCGACCTTCACCACCGCGGTGATGGTGTCGGTGCCGCCGTCGACCTCGGCCGCGTCGACCCGCTGGCGGATGCGCTCCAGCGGCCGGAGCGGCGCCAAATACTCCTCGGAGAAGACGTCCCACATCTCCTTGGGCGACACCTCACCGCCCTCACCGTCGGTGATCTTCTGGATCGCCTGGCTGAATTCGATCTGCAGCCGGCGCGGCAGCACCAGGCCGCGGTCGGCCTTCATGATGTAGGCGACGCCGCCCTTGCCGGACTGCGAGTTCACCCGGATGACGGCCTCGTAGGTGCGGCCGACGTCCTTGGGGTCGATCGGCAGGTACGGGACCTGCCAGAGGATGTCGTCGACATCGGCGTCCTGCTCGTCCGCCGAGACCTTCATCGCGTCCAGGCCCTTGTTGATCGCGTCCTGGTGACTGCCGGAGAACGCGGTGTAGACCAGATCGCCGCCGTAGGGGTGGCGCTCGTGGACGGGCAACTGGTTGCAGTACTCGACGGTGCGCCGGATCTCGTCGATGTTGGAGAAGTCGATCTGCGGGTCGACACCGCGGCTGAACAGGTTGAGCCCCAGCGTCACCAGACACACGTTGCCGGTCCGCTCGCCGTTGCCGAACAGGCAGCCCTCGATGCGGTCGGCGCCGGCCTGATAGCCCAATTCTGCCGCGGCGACGGCCGTTCCGCGGTCGTTGTGCGGGTGCAGGCTCAGGATGATCGAGTCCCGGCGGGCCAGGTTGCGGCTCATCCACTCGATCGAGTCGGCGTACACGTTGGGGGTGGCCATCTCGACGGTGGCGGGCAGGTTGACGATCAGCGGCGCCTCGGGTGTGGGCGCGATGATGTCGGCGACGGCGTCACACACCTCCTTGGCGTACTCGAGTTCGGTGCCGGTGTAGGACTCCGGGCTGTACTCGAACCGCCAGTGCGTGCCGGGGTACTTCGCGGCCTCCTCGACACACATCCGGGCGCCGTCCGTCGCGATCGCCTTGACGGCCTCGCGGTCGGCCCGGAACACCACGCGGCGTTGCAGGATCGACGTCGAGTTGTAGAAGTGCACGATCGCCCGGGGTGCGCCGGCGCACGCCTCGAACGTGCGCGCGATCAGCTCGGGCCGGCACTGCGTCAGCACCTGAATGGTGACGTCGTCGGGCACCGCGCCCTGCTCGATGATCTCGCGGACGAAGTCGAAGTCCGTCTGGCTGGCCGACGGGAAGCCGACCTCGATCTCCTTGTAGCCCATCCGCGCCAGCAGCTCGAACATGCGCCGTTTGCGGGCCGGACTCATCGGATCGATCAGTGCTTGATTGCCGTCGCGCAGGTCCACCGCGCACCACATCGGCGCGGTGCTGACGACCTTGTCGGGCCAGGTGCGGTCGGGCACCGTGACGGGTTCGACCTCGTCGGCGAAGCTGCGGTACCGGCTGACCGGCATCTGGGTGGCGCGCTGGGTGTTCCAGGCGGGCTGGCCGGGGTGTGGGTCACCGGCGGGGGTGTGAATGGTGCGTACCGAGCTGAAGCCGTCGGCGGATGGTGCAGTGTTCATGTGATCGCTCCGGGAGTGTGAAAGGGGACTCGACCGGCGCATCACGAAACACCCGCGACGAGAAGCCGGTCTGGTCAGACCCCGTCGCGGCGTCCGAGAAGGAGCACCCGCTGCACGTCGTCCACTGTAGCGCGGGTGTGCCCGTGCCCCAAACTTTGCTGAAATTAGCGTCCGGCTACACCTGCGAGTCGGGGAAGGCGATCACCGACAGGAAGCGGATCGGCAGCTCGACCAGGTCGACCGGACCGTGCGCCCCCTCGCCGTCGATCTGCAGCGAGTCCCCCGGCTGCATCCGGTACACCGACCTGCTGTGGCTGTAATCCATCACGCCTTCGAGCATGTAGATGAACTCGGTGCCCGGATGCTGGAACAGCGGGTATGTCCGGCTCTTCTCCGACAGCGTCACGTGCAGGCATTCGAGCCGCTTGTGCTCACCGCGCAGCGACCCGAGCAGCTCGTAGTCGTGGCCCTCCTTGGTGCCGTTGCGCACGATGTGCGCGCCGGTGCCCGCCCTGACGAACGCCGCGGGCCGTTCCACGTCGGCGCCGCGGAACAGACTGGTGACCGGCACGTCGAAGCCCTTGGCCAGCAGCGCCAGGGTCGACAGGCTGCAGGAGGTCTGGGCGTTCTCGATCTTGCTCAGCATCGCCTTGGAGATGCCGACGCGGGCGGCCATGTCGGCGACGGTGAGGCCGTGCTGCAACCGCAGTTGACGTACGTTGCGCCCGATCGCCGCCTCGAACTCGACCTCTTCCACCGAATCCTGTGGATTGCGGTCGCGCGCGGTGCCAGCCTTGTTCCGCAGCAGCGGAACGTCGTCGTCAGCGGGGCTCACGGGTTCCTTGTCTAGCGCATCTCGCCGGCGCCGACGTACGGGTACGGCGTCTTGAGCAGGTCGCCGTCGTCGAACCGCGACAACCGGAAGTCCGACTCGGGGATGCGGGCGTCGGCGCTGCGTCCGTCGATCACGAGATCGGCGACCAGCCGGCCCACCGCCGGGGCGATCTTGAAGCCGTGTCCGCTGAACCCCGCGGCGACGAACAGTCCGGTCACGCCGGTCGCGGAGATCACCGGGTTCCAGTCCGGGGTGACGTCGTAGCAGCCGGCGTAGCTGCCGGTGATCGCTGCGGCGGTGAAGCCGGGGAAGCGGGTGCCGACCTTCTCGACCGTGACGTCGACGAACTCGTCGGTGGCCCGGTTGAGATAGCGGTCCGGATCGGCTTCCGCGATGTCGGCCAGGTCGCTGTTGCCGAACAGCACGTCGCCACCGGTCTCGGGGCGGATGTACTGCAGCGACACCAGATCGGAGAACACGGGCAGGCCCGCCGTCGGCACGCCCGGCGAGATCAGCACGATCTGCTCGCGCACCACGCGGATCGGCACGTCGATCCCGTACGGCGCCAGGAACGGGCGCGTCCACGCGCCGGTGGCGACCACCACGGACGGCGCGTGGATCTCGGTGCCGTCGGCGGTGCGGACGCCGGTGATCCGGTCGCCGTCGACGAGCAGGTCCACCACGGGTGTGCCCTGCAGGACCCGGACACCGGCGGCACGCGCAGAGACGGCGAGCGCCTGCGCGGTCTGATAGGCGTCGCCGTACCCGCCGCGCGGCTCCCAGCCGAACGCCGCGAACGGCGTCAGGTCGGCGTACGGCCACATGCGCTCCACTTCGGCCGCGTCGATCTCCTCGGTCTGCACCCCGACGGCGCGCTGTGCGGCAAGGCTGGCGCGCATCGCGTCGACGTTCTGTTCGCCGACACCGACGACGTAGCCGCTCTGCCGGAACCCGATGTCCGCCGCGTGGTCGCCGAGGAACTGCTGCGGCTTCTCGAACACCTCGAGCCCGACGGTCGCCATCGCGGCCAGTGAGCTGACGCCGTAGTGGCAGCGCACGATGCCGCTGGACTTGCCGGTCATCCCGGAGCCGACCGTGTTGCGTTCGGCGACAACGACATCGGTGACCCCGCGCTGCGCGAGTGCCCAGGCGGCCGCGGCGCCTTCGATGCCGCCGCCGACGATGACGACGTCAGCGGTGTCGGTGGTCATGTGCCGGGTATCCAGCTCGTGCCGGCCAGCGGCACCCGCGCCATCGCGGCGGCCTCGATGGTGACGGCGACGAGGTCCTCGGGTTCCAGGTGGCACACGTGGGCCTTTCCGCAGGCCCGTGCGATCGTCTGGGCCTCCATGGTCAGCACCCGCAGGTAGTTGGCCAGCCGCCGGCCGCCCTCTATCGCGTCGAACCGTGCCGCCAGCTCCGGGTCCTGCGTGCTGATGCCCGCCGGATCGGTGCCGTCCTGGAAGTCGTCGAAGAAACCCGCTGCGCTGCCGAGCTTCTCGTACTCCGCGGCGTAGCGCGGATGGTTGTCGCCGAGTGCGATCAGCGCGGCGGTGCCGATCGCCACTGCGTCGGCGCCCAGCGCCAAGGCCTTGGCCACGTCGGCGCCGGTGCGGATGCCTCCGGAGACGATGAGCTGCACCTTGCGATGGACGCCCAGTTCGGTGAGCGCCTGCACCGCTTGCGGCAGTGCGGCCAGCGTCGGCACGCCGACGTGTTCGATGAACACCTCCTGGGTGGCGGCGGTGCCGCCCTGCATGCCGTCGACCACCACCACGTCGGCGCCGGCGTGCACCGCGAGCTTGACGTCGTAGTAGGTGCGGGTGGCGCCGACCTTGACGTAGATCGGCTTCTCCCAGTCGGTGAGTTCGCGCAGCTCGTTGATCTTGATGGTGAGGTCGTCGGGCCCCGTCCAGTCCGGGTGTCGGCACGCCGAACGCTGGTCGATGCCCTGCGGCAGGGTGCGCATGCCTGCGACACGTTCGGAGATCTTCTGTCCCAGCAGCATTCCGCCGCCGCCGGGTTTGGCGCCCTGGCCGAGCACCACCTCGATCGCGTCCGCGCGACGCAGGTCGTCGGGGTTCATGCCGTAGCGCGACGGAAGGTACTGGTACACCAGGTGCTTGCTCTGGCCGCGTTCCTCGGGAGTCATGCCGCCGTCACCGGTGGTCGTCGACGTCCCTGCCTCGCTGGCGCCGCGGCCCAGCGCCTCCTTGGCCGGACCCGACAACGCGCCGAACGACATGCCCGCGATGGTCACCGGAATGCTCAGGTGCAGCGGGTGTTTGGCGTGCCGGTCGCCGAGCACGACGTCGGTGTCGCACCGCTCGCGGTAGCCCTCGAGCGGGTAGCGCGACATCGAGGCACCGAGGAACAGCAGGTCGTCGAAGTGCGGGAGCGGGCGTTTGGCGCCCCAGCCGCGGATGTCGTAGACGCCGGTCTCGGCGGCCCGCTGGATCGCGGCGATGGTGGCGCGGTCGAAGGTGGCCGACTCGCGCAGGCCCCGCTGTGCCGGGTCAGTGGTCATGTCAGTAGCTCCCTGCGTTGTCGACGTGGAAGTGGTACAGGGTGCGGGCGGACCCGTAGCGGGTGTAGGACGACGTGTCGTCGTCCTCGAATCCGGCCGCCTTGAGCAGCGCGCCGAGTTCCTCGTGGTGTTCGGCGCTCATCTCCTTGGCCACACAGTCCGCGCCCAGTGATGCGACGTCGCCGCGGACGTAGAGGCGGGCCTCGTAGATGGAGTCGCCGAGTGCCTCGCCTGCGTTGCCGCGCACCACCAGCCGGCCGGCCTGGGCCATGAATGCGCTCATGTGGCCGATGTCGCCGCCCACCACGATGTCCACCCCCTTCATCGAGATGCCGCACCGCGCGGCGGCATTGCCCTCGATCACGAGCAGGCCGCCGTGCGCGGTGGCGCCGGCGGACTGCGAGGCGGCACCCTTCACCCACACGGTGCCGCTCATCATGTTCTCCGCGACGCCGGTGCCCGCGTTGCCGTCGATGACGACGTCGGCGCGCTGGTTCATCCCCGCCGCGTAGTAGCCGACGTGGCCGTTGACCGTCACGCGGACCGGGGCATCGAGGCCGACGGCCACGTTGTGCGCACCGGCCGGATGGTCGATGACGAACTCACCGGCCAGGCCCGGCGCGTGCAGGGCGGCGTTGACCTCCCGCAGTGCGGTCTCGCCCAGGTCCCAGTGCACTAGCGCTGCCATGCGTAGACGACCTCCGGTTCGGGTTCCCAGATCGCGGCGTGCGCGACGCCGGGCAGGCCGGACAGCGCGCGGTACTCGCTGGCCATCGCGACCCAGTCCGAGGTCTCGGCGATGACGGCCGGCTTGCATGCGATGGCGTCGCGCACCACGGCGAACGAGTCCGAGTTGGACACCAGCAGTGTGTAGAACCCGTCGAAGCGGCTGCACAGTTCCTTCAGCGCGGTCTCGATGTAACGGCCTGCGGCCAGTTGCGCCGCGACGAACCGCGCGCCCACCTCGGTGTCGTTCTCGCTGTCGAATTCGACTCCGGCGGCGCGGAGTTCGCGTCTGATGGTGGCGTGGTTGGCGAACGACCCGTTGTGCACCAGGCACTGGTCTGGGCCGACGGCGTAGGGGTGCGCACCCGAGGGCGTCACGGCCGATTCGGTGGCCATCCTGGTGTGCCCGACGCCCTGCCAGCCCTGCGCCGTCGCCAGCCCCCACGACTCGGCGAGGGTGCGCGGATGCCCGACGCCCTTGAGCACGGCCAGGTCGTCGCCGAAGCCCGCGACCAGTGCGTCGGGCAGCGCCGCCCGGACCGTGGTGAGCAGGGTGGTCGCGTCGGACTCACCGGACACCAGGTAGGTGTCGTCGAGCACGGTGACCGTCACCTGCGGGCCCAGCGCGGAGCGCACCGAGTCGGCCGAGGCGTCGACGCCGAGCAGCGAGACGCACGACCGGCCCGGCGGCGTCCAGGCCGGGTCGCCGTACACCGCCACGCCGGCCGAATCGCTTCCGCGGTCGGCCATCTCGCACAGCATCCCGGTGAGCAGTTCGCCCAACCGCGGGTACAGCGCTGGGTTGCGCAGGTGCAACCCGACGATTCCGCACATCGCTGTCTCGTTCTCCTCGTCGTGGGTCAGAAGGCGGTCAGGTACTGGTCGATCTCCCACGGCGTCACGGCGCCGTGGTAGGCGAAGAACTCCTCGCGCTTGACGTCGGCGAAGTAGCCGGCCACCCCTTCGCCCGCCGCGTTGAGCACGCCGGACACCACGGGGTCGGACTGCAGTTCGTCGACGGCGTGCAGCAGGGTCGGTGGCAGCGTCGCGCGGCCGTCACCCGCGGCGCCGACCGCGCCGGGATCGGTGCTGCGCTTGATGCCGTCCAGGCCCGCGCCCAGCGCGGCCGCCATCGCGAGATAGGGGTTGGCCGACCCGTCGCCGCCGCGCAGTTCGATGCGCTGCGAGTCGGGCACCCGGATGTAGTGCGTGCGGTCGTTGCCGCCGTAGGTCGCGCGCCGCGGCGCCCAGGATGCACCCGACGCCGTCGAGGTCGCACCGGTTCGCTTGTAGGAGTTGACCGTCGGCGCGATGACGGCCTGCAGTGCGCAGGCGTGGTCGAGGATCCCGCCGATGAAGCCGTATGCGGTGTCGGACAGGCCGAGGCCGCGGTGATCCTCGGCGGCCGGGAACACCGGGGCGCCGCCGCGGGTGAGCGACAGGTGCAGGTGCAGGCCGCTGCCCGTGCGGTCGGCGAACGGCTTGGGCATGAACGTGGCGACCATGCCGCGTTCGGCGGCGATCATCGACAGCAGGTACCGGAGCGTCACCACGCGGTCGGCGGTGGTGAGCGCCTCGGCGAACTGGAAGTTCTGCTCGAACTGGCCGTTGCCGTCCTCGTGGTCGTTGGCGTAGTTCGACCAGCCCAGTGCGTTCATCGCCGTGGAGATGGCGGTGAGGTGGTCGTACATCCGGGTGACGCCGCGGGCGTCGTAGCAGGGCTGGGCGGCGGTGTCGGCGGCGTCTGCGGTGGACAGGCTGCCGTCGGGATTGCGGTGCAGCAGGAAGTACTCGACTTCCGCTCCGACCCACGGCTCGAAGCCGGCGTCGGCGGCCTGCTGGATCAGCGCCTTGAGGATGACGCGCGGTGCATAGGGCCACGGCTCGCCCTCGACGTGCGGGTCGCAGTGCACGATGGCCAGCCCGTCCTTGATGAACGGGATCGGGGTGAACGACGCCGGGTCCGGGATCGCCATCAGATCGGGGTCTTTGGGCTCCTGGCCGATGGCGCCGACGGCGTAACCCGCGAAGCCGACACCCTCGGTGGCGAGCAGGTCGACGGCCTCGACCGGCACCAGCTTGGCGCAGGGCTTGCCGCGCAGGTCGACGAACAGCGCGAGCACGAACTTCGTGCCGGACTGCTCGGAGAGGGTGGCGAGATCGGGGGTCATACGGGTCCTGTCTCTTGCTGAGAATCAAAGTATCACGATAGGAAACTCGGCTGGCATGCGAAAGCCGGCCGGTGCGGGGGTGAACCCGCGCCGGCCGGCGTCAGATCACACAGGTGCCATGTCGTAGGACGACTCGCGGTGGAACTTCGCGTCGATGCCCTGCTCCTCCTCCTCGGGCGAGATGCGGATGCCCATCGTCTTCTTCAGTACGAAGGCGATCGCGAACGCGACCACGAAGGAGTACGCCATCACCGCGAACGCGGCGACCGCCTGCTTCCACAGCTGGTCGACACCGCCGCCGTAGAACAGGCCGTTGGTGGCGTTGGGCATGCCCTCGCTGGCGAAGAAGCCGATCAGCAGCGTGCCGATGAGCCCGCCGACCAGGTGGACGCCGACGACGTCGAGCGAGTCGTCGTAGCCGAACTTCGACTTCAGGCCGACGGCGTACACGCAGATCGCGCCTGCGATGGCGCCGACGAAGATCGCGCCGACCGGGGTGACCGAACCGCAGGCCGGGGTGATGGCGACCAGGCCGGTGATGGCGCCTGACGCCGCACCGACACCGGTGACGTGGCCGTCCTTGATCTTCTCGACGGCGAGCCAGGCCAGCGTGGCGGCGCACGTCGCGACGAAGGTGGTGACCATGACGATCGCCGCCGAATTGCCGGCGGCCAGCGCCGATCCGCCGTTGAAGGCATACCAGCCGGCCCACAGCAGACCGGCGCCGAGCAGGGTCAGCGGCACGTTGTGCGGCTTGCGCAGCTGACCGAACATCGCCGACTTGCCGAGGACGATCGCCACGGCCAGCGCGGCGGCGCCTGCGTTGATGTGCACAGCGGTACCACCGGCGAAGTCGATGGCCTTGAGGCTGTTGGCGATCCAGCCGCCGACCGAGTTCTCGGTGACCACTCCGTCGAACGCGAACACCCAGTGCGCGACGGGGAAGTACACCAGCACGGCCCACACCGTGGCGAACAGCATCCATGCGCCGAACTTCATCCGGTCGGCCACCGCACCGGAGATCAGCGCGACGGTGATCCCCGCGAACAGGGCCTGGAAGATGGCGAACAGACTCACCGGCAGGCCCGAGATGGTGGTCTGGGACTCCAGCAGGTCGGTCATGCCGTCGAATTCGGTGAAGCTGCCGACGAAGCCGCCGTACGAGGTGCCGAAGACCATCGAGAAGCCGAACAGCACCCACAGCACGCCGACGACGGCGACCGCACCGAAGGTCATCATCATCATGTTGGTCGAGCTCTTGACCGAGACCATGCCGCCGTAGAACAGCGCAAGGCCCGGGATCATGAGGGTCAGCCCGATGATGCAACACAGCATGAATGCCGTGGTGCCAGTGTCCACTACGTCCATTGGTCAGTTACTCCTGGAAGTGATGCGGACCGCTCAGTCGGGTCCGTTCACTGGCAGTAACCGACGTTTCTGTTACGCGGGCAGTGTCGTGGTGTTGCGGATGCGTTAATAGTCCGTCGCGCGGGATAATCGTGGCGCTGTCAGGCGTTGACTCTGCGCCAACGGCCGCCGACGGAGTTGACTCTGCGGCCAGGGCGTGAGCCACTCGCACTTTCGCGCCGTCCACGCAGAGTCAGCCCACCGAGCGCAGAGTCAGCCGAAGAAAGGCTTGCCCCAGGCGCCGGCGAAGGCGATCTCCTCGAGCGGGAGCCTGCGGCGGGGCAGCGAGTCGCGTTCGACGATCTTCTCGTCGGCGCCCGCGTAGTCACCGAGCGAGCCGACGGCGACCACGGCGTACGGCCGGACACCCTCGGGGACGCCGAAGTCGCGACGGGCCGCGTCCGCATCGAAGCCGGCCATCGGGTGGGCGATCAGCCGCCGCGACACCGCCTCCACGCTCAGGTTGGCGATCGCCGCGCCGGCGTCGAGCGCCGCGTAGCGCGCCGTCCGGTCGTCCTCGCCCTCGTCGGCGCACACCAGGATCAGCGCACCCGCGGCATGG
>NZ_JAUMSQ010000213.1:0-2879 GCF_030519285.1 Mycolicibacterium arseniciresistens | reverse complement strand
CGCCGCGTAGCGCGCCGTCCGGTCGTCCTCGCCCTCGTCGGCGCACACCAGGATCAGCGCACCCGCGGCATGGGCGTAGCTGTTTCCCCGTTTGAGCGCGGCGGCCAGGGCGGTGAACGTCGGGTCGCCGCGCCGTCCGACCACGAACCGCACCGGCTGGCGCGCGCCCCACGTCGCCGCCCAGCGGGCCGCCTCGAGCAGCGCGGTGACCTCCTCGCCGGTGACCGTCGCGGCCGGATCGAAGGCGCGCGGACTCCACCTCGCGGCGAGGTCGGGATGGATGGGCACCCGGGTCTGGGCGTTCCGGTCGGTCGGCGGACTGGCCACCACACGACGCTACCGACATCGCGGGTTAATTCCCCGGTCGCTTCGCTCCTGCCCGCCGGAGGGAAAAACCGGGTGCTCCGACCCCTTATCCTTGTGTGCGACCAATCCGCACCTGAAAGGGCTGACAGTGGCGCTCGTCGTGCAGAAATACGGCGGATCCTCGGTGTCCGACGCCGAGCGCATCCGGCGCGTCGCCGAGCGCATCGTCGAGACCAAGAAGGCGGGCAACGACGTCGTCGTGGTCGTCTCGGCGATGGGTGACACCACCGACGACCTGCTCGACCTCGCCAAGCAGGTGTGCCCGGCGCCGCCCCCGCGCGAACTGGACATGCTGCTGACGGCGGGTGAGCGGATCTCGAACGCGCTGGTCGCGATGGCGATCGAGTCACTGGGCGCGCACGCCCGGTCGTTCACCGGCTCGCAGGCCGGCGTCGTCACCACCGGCACCCACGGCAACGCCAAGATCATCGACGTCACCCCGACCCGGCTGCGGTCGGCGCTCGACGAGGGGCAGATCGTCCTCGTCGCCGGCTTCCAGGGCGTCAGCCAGGACACCAAGGACGTCACCACGCTGGGCCGCGGCGGCTCGGACACCACCGCGGTGGCGGTGGCGGCCGCGCTCAACGCCGACGTCTGCGAGATCTACACCGACGTCGACGGGGTGTACACCGCCGACCCGCGCATCGTGCCGAACGCGCACAAGCTGGACACCGTCAGCTTCGAGGAGATGCTCGAGATGGCGGCGTGCGGCGCGAAGGTGCTGATGCTGCGGTGCGTCGAGTACGCCCGCCGCTACGACCTGCCCATCCACGTCCGGTCGTCGTACTCCGACAAGCCGGGCACCATCGTCAAGGGATCGATCGAGGACATCGCCATGGAAGACGCCATTCTCACCGGGGTCGCCCACGACCGCAGCGAGGCCAAGGTCACCGTCGTCGGTGTGCCCGACGTCCCGGGATACGCCGCGAGGGTGTTCCGCGCGGTCGCCGACGCCGACGTGAACATCGACATGGTGCTGCAGAACATCTCCAAGATCGAGGACGGCAAGACCGACATCACCTTCACCTGCGCCCGGGACAACGGACCCGGCGCCGTCGAGAAGCTCACGTCGCTGCAGCACGAGATCGGGTTCACCCGGGTGCTCTACGACGACCACATCGGCAAGGTGTCGCTGATCGGCGCGGGCATGCGCAGCCACCCCGGCGTCACCGCCACCTTCTGCGAGGCGCTCGCCGAGGTCGGCGTGAACATCGACCTGATCTCCACCTCGGAGATCCGGATCTCGGTGCTGGTGAAGGACACGGAACTGGACAAGGCCGTTGCAGCGTTGCACGAGGCGTTCGGACTGGGCGGCGACGAGGAAGCCGTCGTGTACGCGGGAACGGGACGGTAGGACGAATGGTCAATATCGGCGGGCAGGAGCGAAGCGACCGGGGAATCAACCTGGCAGTTGTCGGCGCGACCGGTCAGGTCGGTCAGGTGATGCGCACGCTGCTGGAGGAGCGGGACTTCCCAGCCACCAGCGTGCGGTTCTTCGCGTCCGCGCGCTCGCAGGGCAAGAAGCTGCCGTTCCGCGGCCAGGAGATCGAGGTCGAGGACGCCGAGACCGCCGATCCGTCCGGCATCGACATCGCGCTGTTCTCCGCGGGCGCCACGATGTCGCGGGTGCAGGCGCCGCGGTTCGCCGCCGCGGGCGCCGTGGTGATCGACAACTCCTCGGCGTGGCGCAAGGACCCCGAGGTGCCGCTGGTGGTCTCCGAGGTGAACTTCGATCGTGACGCCGGAAATCGTCCGAAGGGCATCATCGCCAACCCGAACTGCACCACCATGGCCGCGATGCCGGTGCTCAAGCCGCTGCACGACGAGGCCGGGCTGGTGCGGATGATCGCCTCGACGTATCAGGCCGTCTCGGGCAGCGGGCTCGCCGGGGTGGACGAACTGTACGGCCAGGCAACAGCAGTGGTGTCCGGCAGCCGCGACCTCGTGCACGACGGCTCGGCGCTCGACTTCCCGGCGCCGAACAAGTACGTCGCGCCGATTGCGTTCAACGTGGTGCCGCTGGCCGGCTCCTATGTCGACGACGGCTCCGGGGAGACCGACGAGGACCAGAAGCTGCGCAACGAGAGTCGCAAGATCCTCGGCATCCCCGACCTCCTGGTCAGCGGCACCTGCGTGCGGGTGCCGGTGTACACCGGCCACTCGCTGTCGATCAACGTCGAGTTCTCTCAACCACTCTCGGTGGAGCGGGCCAAGGAGATCCTCGCTGCGGCGCCCGGCGTCACACTGTCCGACGTGCCGACGCCGCTGGCCGCCGCGGGGGCGGACGAGTCGCTCGTCGGCCGCATCCGGCAGGACCCGGGCGTGCCCGACGGCCGTGGGCTCGCGCTGTTCGTCTCCGGTGACAACCTGCGAAAAGGTGCGGCGCTGAACACCATTCAGATCGCCGAGTTGCTGGCCGCTCGGTTGTGACCCGGCGGGCTGTCGGGGCGCTGCTCGGCGCCCTGATGCTGCTGCCCGCGGCGCCGTCCGCGCTGGCCGAACCGCCCTCGCCC
>NZ_JAUMSQ010000212.1:0-12167 GCF_030519285.1 Mycolicibacterium arseniciresistens | reverse complement strand
GGGCGTGCGCTCCGGTGGGTCCGGTGGCGGCGGGGGACCGCTGCCGCCGCCATCCCCGTGACCCTCGCGACCACCGGGCGCACCCGTCGGGGCCGGCGGATCAGGCGGTCCCGCCGGTCCTTCGAGGCCTCGCGGGTTCGGCGGCGCGTCAATACCGTTGGGCGCAACGGGGCCGATCACCGAGTCGGGAATCGCACCAGGCCGGACGTCGGTGACGTCGGTGGGCCGGGTCCCGACTCCGGGAACGTCGTCGAGTCCTTCCAGATCGTGTGATCCGAAGGTGGGTGCGGTGTCCGGCGCGGGGGCATCTGAATTGCCGAATCCACGGCGGGCCGCGTTGACGCCCTTGGCCGCGAGGCCGGTCTTGGACAACGCGCCACCCGGCAGGAACAGCGTTGCGACGTTGAAGCCTGCCTCACCGATGCCGCGGGCGGGATTGTCTCCGGTGATCTTGTCGGTGGCGAAGAACTCCTGTGCCACGGCTATTGCGACGTCATCTGCCTTCGTGGGGTCCTGGATGACCGCCCAGGCCGTCTCGGCCATGCCCTGCCAGGTATCGATGTCCGCCATCGCCACCGTCCCGGCAACCGTGTTGAGGACCCCGGTGAGGACTCCGGTGGTCAGGTCGGTCTGCACCTTGAACGCAGCGGAGATCGCGCCGCCGACCTCATCGCCGAGAAGTTCACGAAGCGTCACGTCGACGTGCTGTTGGAGTTTCGTCACGGTGTCGCCGAGAGCTTCGGTGAGCTCACCGAGGAGCGCCCCCACCGCTTTGACCTGACGCTGCATGTTGTCGAATGCGGTGTCGATATCGCGAGCGATCTCGCGCAGTATGTCGTCCGCCTCGCCGGTGACGATGCCCCCAAGGAAATCGAGTGCACCACCGAGTGAAAAGCGGTCCAGCAAGCGGCGAATCGCGTCCTGCGTCTCCTGCACGACGCGCGCGAAGTCCTCGACCAACGTCGCAAGCTCTGAGGCCCGAGAGGCCAAGTCGGAGACACCGGCCGCCAGGTCGTCGTGCGCCTTGGCGATCTGCGGGCCCTCGGGGATCTTCTGCGTCGACACGGCGGTCTTCGACCCGGCGACTTCGTTCCCGATCACGGAGAAGCCCTTGGCGAGGTTGCGCCATTGCTCGGCAGTGACGCGTAGCAGCGAGGGGTTGCCCGAAGGCCAGATCGCAAATCTCAAGAAGGGCAGCACAATCGGCCAGTTCGCCGGCGCATGCACCACGTTGCCGTTCGGAGACGCTGCGGCGTCGGCGGCTTTCGTCTCACTCGGCACCTCGCCCACCCGGCCGGTGGGCCCCGACCCTCCGATTGTGGAGACGGCATCGGCGTTCGCGTAGTTGTGTCCGCTGGCTTCCAATTTGTAGCCGACGGCTTTGAACGCGTTGGCCGCCGCAGCCAGGCCGTCGGAGAATTTCTGCGCCGTATCTTCGTACTGCAACGCGAATTCAAACCCAGCCGGATCCTTGCCCGAAGCTATGCCGTCGGACAGCATCGGGCCCAGCGCACCCATCAGCGCCGCCAGCTGACCGCCCAACGAGCCCATGCTCTTTCCGGCGCCGATGAGAATCTGCGGATCGACTTCGATCCGCACACTCAACGCCCCGCTGCCGGACGGCACTACTCGCCGTTCCCCCACATTTGAGCGTTGTTGCTCACCGCGCCCTTGTAATTCTTCTGCGCGGTGTCCGCGATCTTCTGCAACTGTGACAGCGCCGTCTTCATCTGCTCGGCGCCTGCGCGCCACTGCGCCTGAGCCTGGGCCTGGGCGTCCGAACCCTCGCCGTGCCAGGTCGCCCGCAACGCGGCCATGGCCTGGTCGACGTCTGCGAGGCACTCGTCGACTTGCCGCTGATAGGCCTCCATGTGCTCGATGGCCGCTGCCAGCTGGGCGAAATCGACCACCAGCGCGGCGCTCCCGCCGCCGCTACCCGGCACCGGAGGGCCTCGAGACACCCGTAGGGACAACGGCCGTCGGCGGGGGCTGCGGCACGGCGTCTACCGGAGCGCTCGATGATGCATGAGCCGCGGGCCCGTCCGCACCGGCCGGCTGCTCGGTCGCTTCGTCGCCGTCGCGATCCTCGGTCCCTTCCTCCGAAGGCTCGCGCTCGTCGTCCTGCTTGTCTGCGTCGTCCTTCTCGTCGGCTTGCGCGGCCTGTTGCGCCAACGCCGTCACGGCCTGCGCGATCCCGGCGGCGGCCTGCGCCAGACCGGCGGCAAGCTGCCCCGTCGCCTGCCCGAGCGCCTGTCCGGTCTGCGCCGCCGGCTGCCCGAGGTTCATCATCTCGGCCATCGCGCCGGTGCCGCCCTGAATGCTCGGGGCGCCATTACCCGCGCTGTGGCCGGCCGGCGCCGCCGCACCGGGCTCACTGGGGCTGCCACTCGGTGCCCCGCCGCTTGGTGCGCCGCCGGTCGGTTGGAACGACGAGCCAACGGCTTCAGCAGCCTGCTGATCGGTCGCGGTGTACTGCGCACCCGCGGCCTTGAGCGACTCCGACATCGACTGGAGCCCGCGGACCACCTGGCCCGCGCCGTTGTGCCAGTTGTCCCACTCGGCCGTGTAGGCCGTCGCGGCGCCGCCCTTCCAGCCTTTCGCCAACAGCTCGTCGACCGACAGGTCAACGGCAGACAGCCCGTCCTGCAGGCGCTGTCCGGCGTCCGCCAGCCGTGTGGCCGCCGACTCCAACTCCGAGACGACGACCTCTACCGATCCCCCCACCCGGCGAACCCCCAGTCACTAGACGGCCGGCTCCGTTACGCCCGCCGCAGCTTCCTCTCAGCTGCTACATGGCCGGATGAAAGCTTATCGACGGCCAGAGGGGGTCGAACGCACCAGTTACGCTCGCCGGTGGGCAGGAGCGGAGCGACCCGGGAGAAGTGAACAGCGTGCTCATCGCGATCGAGGGAGTGGACGGCGCGGGGAAGAACACGCTGACCACCGGGCTGCGGGCGTCGTTCGAGTCTTCCGGACGTTCGGTCGCCACCCTGGCCTTCCCGCGGTATCACCGGTCGGTCACCGCCGACCTCGCCGCCGAGGCCCTGCACGGTGCGCACGGCGACCTCGCCCAGTCGGTCCACGCGATGGCCGTGCTGTTCGCCCTCGACCGCGCCGACGCCCGCGACGAGATCGGGCACCTGAGCGCGGCCTACGACGTCGTCATCCTCGACCGGTACGTCGCCTCGAACGCCGCCTACAGCGCTGCCCGGCTCAGCCAGGGCGCCGACGGCGAGGTCGTGGAGTGGGTCCGCAGCCTCGAATACGACCGCCTCCGCCTGGTGGTGCCCGACTGGCAGCTGCTGCTCGACGTGCCGGTGGAACTGGCCGCCGCCCGCGCCGATCGGCGGGCCGAACAGGACGCCGCCCGCGCGAAGGACATCTACGAGCGCGACGGGGGGCTGCAGTCCCGCACCGCCGCGGTCTACCGGGAACTGGCGGCCCGCGACTGGAGCGGGCCGTGGCGCAGCGTCGGTCCCGACGTCGTCCCGGCACAGCTGGCAGCCGACCTGGGACGTTAGCCGACTCGCGGGTGCGCGCTAGCAGTGTTTTGTCGCGATCTGGTGACACCATGGACACCATGAGGCAAAGGATCCTGGTCGTCGATGACGACCCATCGCTGGCCGAAATGCTCACCATCGTCCTGCGCGGAGAAGGCTTCGACACCGCGGTGGTCGGTGACGGCACGCAGGCTCTCACCGCGGTCCGCGAGCTGCGGCCCGATCTCGTGCTGCTGGATCTCATGTTGCCCGGCATGAACGGCATCGACGTCTGCCGGGTCCTGCGCGCCGACTCCGGCGTGCCCATCGTCATGCTGACCGCCAAGACCGACACCGTCGACGTGGTGCTCGGGCTCGAGTCGGGCGCCGACGACTACGTGATGAAGCCGTTCAAGCCCAAGGAGCTCGTCGCCCGGGTGCGTGCCCGGTTGCGCCGCAACGACGACGAACCCGCGGAGCTGCTGTCCATCGCCGACGTCGACATCGACGTGCCTGCCCACAAGGTCACCAGGATGGGCGAACAGATCTCGCTGACGCCGCTGGAGTTCGACCTGCTGGTGGCGCTGGCACGCAAACCGCGCCAGGTGTTTACTCGAGATGTGCTGCTCGAACAGGTGTGGGGATACCGTCACCCCGCTGACACCCGTTTGGTGAACGTGCATGTCCAGCGGCTGCGGGCCAAGGTCGAGAAGGACCCGGAGAACCCGCAGGTGGTGTTGACCGTTCGAGGAGTGGGATACAAGGCCGGACCTCCGTGACCGTGGCCGCTCGGGCGGCGCCGTGATCTGGAGTTCGCGACGCCGCATCCACCGACGGTCGGCACCGCTGCTGCGCGGCCTCGGCACCCTGGGCCGCGCGCTCAGCCTGGCATGGCGCCGGTCGCTGCAGCTGCGTGTCGTCTCGCTCACGCTCGGGCTGTCGCTCGCGGTCATCCTCGTTCTGGGCTTCGTGCTCACCAGTCAGATCACCGACCGCATCCTCGAGGTGAAGGTCAAGGCCGCCACCGAGGAGATCGAGCGCGCCCGCAACACCGTCAGCGGCATCGTGGGCGGCGAGGAGAGCCGGTCGCTGGACAGCAGCCTGCAGTTGGCCCGCAACACCCTCATCGACCGCAAGGCCGAAGCGGGCGCCGGCCTCGGCGGTCCGTTCGACGCCGTACTCGTGGTCCCGGGCGACGGGCCGCGCGCCGCGACCGCCGCCGGGCCGGTGCAGCAGGTGCCCGAGGCGCTGCGCGACTTCGTCCAGGCCGGTCAGGTCAGCTACCAGTACGCCACCGTCACCACCGAGGGCTTCTCCGGACCTGCACTCATCGTCGGCAGCCCGACGTCGTCGCCGGTGACCAATCTCGAGCTGTACCTGATCTTCCCGCTGAGCAACGAGGAGAGCACCATCGCGCTGGTGCGCGGCACCATGGCCACCGGCGGCGTGGTGCTGCTCGGCCTGCTGGCCGCGATCGCCCTGCTGGTGGCCCGCCAGATCGTGCTGCCGGTGCGGTCGGCATCGCGGATCGCCGAACGGTTCGCCGAAGGCCATCTGACCGAGCGGATGCCGGTGCGCGGCGAGGACGACATGGCTCGGCTGGCGGTGTCCTTCAACGACATGGCCGAGAGCCTGTCGCGGCAGATCACCCAGCTCGAGGAGTTCGGCAACCTGCAGCGCCGCTTCACCTCCGACGTCAGCCACGAGCTGCGCACGCCGCTGACGACGGTGCGGATGGCCGCCGACCTGATCTACGACCACAGCGAGGATCTCGACCCGGCGCTGCGCCGCTCCACCGAACTCATGGTCAACGAGCTCGACCGGTTCGAGACGCTGCTCAACGACCTGCTCGAGATCTCCCGCCACGACGCCGGCGTCGCCGAGCTGTCGGTGGAGTCGGTCGATCTGCGCGACACCGTGCAGAGCGCGCTGGACAACGTCGGACATCTCGCGCAGGACGCCGACGTCGAGCTCATCGTCGACGTGCCCGGCGAAGAGGTGATCGCCGAGGTGGATCCCCGCCGCGCGGAACGCATCCTGCGGAACCTGATCGCCAACGCCATCGACCACGCCGAGCGCAAGCCGGTGCGCATCCGGATGGCCGCCGACGAGGACACCGTCGCCGTCACGGTGCGCGACTACGGCGTCGGGCTGCGGCCCGGTGAGGAGAAGCTGGTGTTCAGCCGGTTCTGGCGGTCTGATCCGTCGCGGGTGCGCCGCTCGGGTGGCACCGGGCTGGGCCTGGCGATCAGCATCGAGGACGCCCGGCTGCACCAGGGCCGGCTGGAGGCGTGGGGCGAGCCAGGCAAGGGGGCCTGCTTCCGCCTGACGCTGCCGCTGGTCCGCGGCCACAAGGTGACGACGAGTCCGTTGCCGCTCAAGCCCACCCGGCCCGACCGGGCGCCGCGACGCGGTGCGGTGGAGCGCGAACCGGCGGGGGAGAGCGTGTGAGGCGGATCCTGACCGCGGCGTGGCTGATGCTGTTCGCGGTCGCCATCGCGGGATGTGCCGGGGTACCGAGTTCGTCGGCGCCGCAGGCGATCGGGACCGTCGAGCGGCCGGCGCCGCCCAGCCTGCCCACACCGACACCCAACATGGATCCCGACGTGCTGCTGCGCGAGTTCCTGAAGGCCACCGCGGATCCGGCCAACCGGCACCTGGCGGCCCGGCAGTTCCTCACCGAGTCGGCGTCGCAGGACTGGGACGACGCCGGCAGCGCGCTGCTGATCGACCGGGTGGTGTTCGTCGAGACTCGCCGGCCCGACCGCGTCTCGGTCAGCATGCGCGCCGACATCCTCGGATCGCTGTCGGACATGGGTGTTTTCGAGACCGCGGACGGCGCGCTGCCCGACCCCGGCCCCATCGAGTTGCTCAAGACCCCGGGCGGCTGGCGGATCGACAGGCTCCCCAACGGCGTGTTCCTGGACTGGCAGCAGTTCCAGGCCACCTACAAGCGCAGCACGCTCTACTTCGCCGACCCCACCGGCGCCACCGTGGTGCCCGACCCCCGCTATGTCGCGGTGTCCGATCCCGACCAGTTGGCCACCGAACTGATCTCCAAGCTGATCGCCGGACCCCGGCCGGAGATGGCGAACACCGTGCGCAATCTGCTCGGCGCACCGCTGAAGCTGCGAAGCCCGGTGACCCGCGCCGACGGCGGCAAGACCGGCATCGGCCGCGGCTACGGCGGCGCCCGGGTGGACCTGGAGAATCTGTCGACCACCGATCCGCACAGCAGGCAACTCCTTGCCGCACAGATCATCTGGACACTGTCGCGGGCCGGGATCAACGGCCCCTACGTGCTCAGCGCCGACGGCGCACCCCTGGACGACCGGTTCGCCGACGGCTGGGAGACCTCGGACGTGGCGGCCACCGATCCGGGCGCCTTCCCCGGTGCGGCGGCCGGGCTGCACGCATTGGTCAACGGCTCGCTGGTGTCGCTCGACGGCCAGCGGGCGCCACGGATCGCAGGCTCGTTCGGGCAGGCGCCCAACCAGGCCTCGGCCGCGGTGTCGCGCAGCGGACAGGACGCCGCGTCGGTGGTGGTGCTGCGTCCGGGCGCGCCGGACATGTTGTCCTCGTTGTGGATCGGACCGCTGGGTGGGGCGGCAGGCCAGGCGCTCGAGGCGCGGAGCCTGACGCGGCCGAGCTGGTCGCTGGACAACGCGGTGTGGGTGGTGGTCGACGGCAACAACGTGGTCCGCGTGATCCGGGACGCTTCGGGCCAGCCTGCCCGCATCCCCGTCGACGTGGCGCCGGTGGCCACGAAGTTCCCCGGCCCGATCAGCGAGCTGCAGCTCTCCCGCGACGGGACGCGTGCGGCGATGGTGATCGAGGGTCAGGTGATCCTTGCCGGCGTGGAGCAGACCCCCACCGGCCAGTTCCTGCTGAACTACCCGCGTCGCCTCGGCTTCGGCCTCGGCAACACCGTGGTCTCCCTGTCCTGGCGCACCGGTGACGACATCGTCGTCAGCCGGCGCGATCCGCAGCACCCGGTCTCGTACGTGAACCTCGACGGCGTCAACTCCGACGGACCGAGCCGCAACCTGCTGATGCCGGTCACCACCGTGGCCGCCAACCCCTCCACGGTGTACGTCTCCGACCAGCGCGGGGTGCTGCAACTCTCGAGCGCCGCCGAGGGCGACCCGGCATGGTCGGAGGTGCGGCCGTTGATGAACGCCGGCGCCATCCCGGTGCTGCCCGGCTGATCTGCCGTTGAACCCTTCTCGTCCCTGTCCCGTTGAGCACAGCGAATGTGTCGCTCAACGGCGGCACCGGCGTACGGAAGGGTCAACAGATGAGGGTGACGGGTCCTGTCGCGACCTTGGGGGCGGTTGCCGCTCTGGGCGCAGGGTTGCTCCTGTTCAACGTGTCGAAAGAGGAGCCGCCCGCACCTCCGGCCTCGGCGTCGGTCACCGCGTCGGTCGCGGCCCCGTCCGCGCCGGCATCGCCGCCGCCCGCGCCACCCCGTCGGGCGTTCCCGGCCACGGCTGACTATGCCGGCGAGATCCCGACCCGCAGTGGTGTTCTCACCCTCGACATCACGGTGGACGGCCCGAAGGCGGTCGCCTATGCGTGCGACGCCAACATGATCGAGACGTGGCTCGAGGGCAGCGCCACCGACGGGACGGTGACGCTGTCGAACAAGGACCGCGCGAGCCGCCTGGAGGGTCGCCTCGAAGGGTCCGCCGTGGTGGGCACGTTGCGGATCGGCGAGAAGACGTGGGAGTTCACCGCGACCCGGGTGGGAGGCGCCGCCGATGAGTACTGAGACGCGAATCGGCGCCCCCGGCACGGGCAGGTCGTCGGGTGGCGTGCCCGTGCTGATCGCCGTCGCAGTCGGCGCGCTGGTCGCAGTGGCACTCGGTGTCTTCGGCAGAACGCATCAGCCGCAATTCTTCTCGGTCAACATCGCGGGCTTCTCCAGCGGGACGGCGGTGAAGTCCTGGCTGGCGACCCTGGCGGTACTCCTCGGGGTGTTCCAGCTCGGATCGGCGTTCGCGATGTACCGGTTGATTCCCGGCGGACGGGCGCCGTCGTGGATCGCTGCGGCGCATGTCTGGTCAGGACGGCTGGCGGTACTGGCCAGCGACCCCGTCGCCGTGCACTGCCTGTACGCCCTCGGATTCCAGTCGTCGGACAGCAGGGTTCTCCTGCACTCGCTGTTCGGTTGCCTCTTCTATGGCGTATTCGTGACGAAGATGCTGTTGCTCACCCGCAAGGGCCTCCCCGGGTGGATCATCCCTATCGTCGGCGGATTGGTGTTCTTCGGGCTCGTCTACGTGTGGCTCACCTCGGCGCTGTGGTTCTTCCAGACCACCGGCGTGACGTTCTGAACGGAAGGTCTCGACAGATGTTCCTCCACGACATCCTGCTGTCTCGCCAGAAGCTCATCGCCGCTGCCGGACTCGGTGCGGCGGCCACCGTGCTCAGTGCGTGTGCGACATACGGCAAGGAGCCCACGCCGGGCGGGGCACCGGCCCCAAACCCGGAGCCGGACGCCCCAGGTGCGCCGCCGACCGTGCAGGGCATCGCGAACACTGCCGACATACCGGTCGGATCCGGCCTGATCGTGGACGGCGTCGTGGTGACGCAGCCGTCCGAAGGGGTGTTCGCGGGGTTCTCCGCGGTGTGTACCCATGCGGGGTGCACCGTGTCCGAGGTCGTCGACGGCACCATCGTCTGCCCCTGTCACGGAAGCAGATTCAATCTGGACGGGTCGGTCGCGAACGGCCCCGCCTCTCGGCCGTTGGACACCAGAGCGGTCTCCGTCCGGGGTGACTCGATCGTCCTCGGCTGACCGTGTGCCCGGTGTCGCGCTGAATCGCCGAGCGCCGGTGTTCGGGCGGAGGGGCCGCGAAACAGCCCGGTTCGGGCGTCGACTTGCTTGACTGGCACGCACGCCACGTCTCACACCGCCGGTCCTCGGTGGTGACCCGTTCGACACGGGCGGGCGTCACGAAGGAGTCGGGAATGCGGGACAGGCGAATGGCTCTTCTGGTGGCGCTCGGCGTCGCCGCAACCGCGCTCGTGGGGTGTGGTTCGGGCGGTGACGGTGGCGACGACGCCGGCAGCAGCAGTGCTCCGGCCGACGGCGCCGGCCAGGACCCGAAGGACATGACGATGGTCAACGTCGTCAAGATCAAGGGCATCCCGTGGTTCGACCGCATGGCCGAGGGCGACGCGAGCTTCGCCGCGCGCACCGGCGTGCAGACCCGCCAGGAGGGTGCCGACGACACCAGCCCGGAGAAGCAGGTCCAGATCATCGCCGACCTGATTCCGCAGAACCCCACGGCCATCACCGTGGTGCCCAACTCACCCGAGGCGCTCCACGCGGTGCTCGGGCAGGCCCGCGGGCAGGGCATCAAGGTCGTCTCGCACGAGGCCACCGGTATCCAGAACGTGGACATCGACATCGAGGCGTTCGACAACGCCGCCTTCGGTGAGAGGATCATGCAGAACCTCGCCCAATGTATGGGTGGGCGGGGCGAATACGTCCAGTTCATCGGCGAGCCGACGGCGAAGACGCACATGCAGTGGGTCGATGCCGCGCGCGACCTGCAGGTCGCCGAGTTCCCGGACATGGCGCGGGTGGGAGACCCGATCGAGAGTGCCGACGACGAGCAGATCGCCTACGACAAGGCCAAACAGTTGCTGGCGCAGAACCCGGACATCAAGGGCTTCCAGGGCTCGGCGGCCAACGACGTGCCCGGCATCGCCAGGGCCGTCCGGGAAGCCGGCCGCCAGAACCAGACCTGCGTGATGGGCACCTCGGTTCCGTCATCGGCCGCCGAGCAGCTCGCCGACGGTTCCATCGACAAGATCTTCTTCTGGGACCCTGCCCTCGCCGGGGAGGCGCAGCTGCAGATCGCCCTGATGCTGGCACAGGGCCGGCCGATCGAGGCGGGCACCGATCTCGGGATACCCGGGTACGAGTCGCTGACCAAGATGGACGGCTACGACAACGTCTACGTCGGTGACGCGTCCTTGGAGGCCGACGCGAAAACCGTTTCGCAGTACAACTTCTGACGAGGCGGGGCGGCGCGGACGACGCCGTCAGGACGAGCTGATGCCGGGTATCCGCCCCTCGCGGAACGCCTCGACGAAATGGCGGTGATCGTCGCGCACCACCGCGCCGTACTCGAGGCCGAACGACACCAGGTCGTCGACGAACTCGTCGAGGTGGTCACCGATGACCGCGTCGATGGCCTCCTCGGTCTGGAAGTCGACCAGCGACTGGTCGCTGTCGGTGTCACCCACGCAGTGCACCTTGGCCACCGCCCGGCCCAACTGTTCGACGACCTCGCCCAGCTCATCGGGTTCGGTCAGCTCACTCCAGTCGAGATCGGCTTCGTACGGCGACAATTCACTCACCACGAATCCCTTCCCGTCGAGGTCGGTGTAGCCGAGCAGCGGGTCGGCATGGGCCTGCAGCGCGCGCTGCGACACCGCGGTGCGGTGCCCGTGATGGATGAAGTAGTCGTGCACCCGGCTGTCGGTGAGGACACGGCTCGGCGCGGCGACGTTGCCCTGCTTGACCGAGAGCACGGCATCGTTGTCGAGCGCCTGGTTGAAGCCTTCGATCAGCACGGTGTACGTCGGCAGCCCCGCACTGCCGATGCCGTGACCGCTCTTCCCGACCACGTCCTTGATGTCGTACGTGATGCCCTGGAACCGCTTGGTGCGCGGGATCGTCTGCAGATAGCGGTCGAAGGCCGACTCGATCTTGGCGCGCTCACCGTCGTCCAGGCGGCGCACCCCGGCAGTCTCGCGGAACTGCCGGTCCCACTTGTCGACGCGGGTGATGCGGTCGAGCATCTCGGAGCGCGTCGAGAGGCGGGCGCTCTGCAAGGTGTAGAGCACGGCGCCGCGAGCGGTGGTCAGGTTCAGCGAGAAGCTCGAGTCGTCGTCCTCGTCGAGGAACCATTTGATCTGGTCGGCGTAGGCACGGGCGAAGGTGTCGATCAGTTTGGAGATCTCCTCGTCCGAGAGCGCCTTCTGCCAGCACATCAGCGCGACGCTGGCCGCGAACCGCTTCAGGTCCCAGGTGAAGTGCCCGACGTAGGCCTCGTCGAAGTCGTTGACGTCGAAGATCAACACACCGGACCCGTCCATGTACGTGCCGAAGTTCTCGGCGTGCAGGTCGCCCTGGATCCACACCCGGCTGGTGCGCTCATCGGCCCACCTGTCGTCGCGGGCGGCCACGTCGGCGTAGAACAGGCAGGCGCTGCCCCGGTAGAACGCGAACGGTTCGGCCGCCATCTTCCGGAACTTCGTGCGAAAGGCGTCCGGATCGGCGTCCATGAGTTCCTTGAACGCCTTCACGAGGCAGTCGACGATGAACGACTCACGTTCGTCTTGCGGCATGGTCCCAGTACAGCGCGTGCGGAACCCGGGCGTGCGGTTGTCGGTGAACTGCCCGGCAGCCGGGGCTGTCGGTCCCGGGCGCGACACTGCCCTCATGCTCGACCTGGTGCTTCCGCTGGAGTGCGGTGGCTGCGGTGCGCCGTCCACCCGCTGGTGCGCGCGGTGCGCGGTCGACCTGCGGGTGCCACCCGATGCCCCGCACCTGATCACCCCGCGGGTGGATCCGGGCGTGCCGGTGTTCGCGCTCGGTCGCTACGTCGGCGCCCGGCGGCACGCCGTCGTCGCCGTCAAGGAGCGTGGCCGCGCCGACCTCGTCGCGCC